>JADGAP010000086.1 GCA_015231965.1 Magnetococcales bacterium
AACACGACACAGCCCCTCATGGAGCGGTGAACCAGGGGGTGCTGAATAGATACAATAAATTTTAATTTTTTGATGTATGATCTAAATATATCCATTGCCATATCAATATGTTGAAACATATTGATATGGCTAATCCGACAGGCTGCCAGGGCGGTCGGGTCGGGTCGGGGAGGAGGGGGAGCGATGGAGGAGCGGTTGGAGCAGGCCCGCTATGTTTTGCTCAACGATCTGGAGGAGATCCCACAATTGGCGGAGCGGGTGGAGGCCTTTGGGGTGCGTCACGCCGTTTCGTCGAAGGTGATTTTCAACCTCAATCTGGCGTTGGATGAAATATTGACCAACGTCATCTCCTACGGCTATCCCGATCATCTGCCGCATCACATCTCCGTCACCTTGATGTGGCGTCCCGAGGGGATGACCGCCGAGGTGGAGGATGATGGTTTGCCCTTCAATCCCTTGGCGGATGCGGCTCCTCCGCAGGTGGATGTCTCGTTGGAGGAGCGTTCGGTGGGGGGGTTGGGGATTCATTTCGTCAAGACCTTCATGGACGAGGTCTCCTACTGTCGGGAAGGGGAGCGCAACCGGTTGCGGTTGTGGAAGCGGCTGGAAGGTTCGGGACGGGAGGCGGCTCATGATCCGAATTGACGAATCCCGGCAGGGCGCCGCGTTGGTTTTGAGGTTGACCGGTCGGTTGGACGGCGGGGGTTCCGGCGCGTTGGAGGCGTTGTTGTTGGAGCGGATTGCGCAGGGTGTGGGGGAGATTGTGGTGGACTTTACCGGGGTGGATTACATCAGCAGCGCCGGGTTGCGGGTGTTGTTGATGGGGGCGAAGCGGGTCAAGCCCTCTGGGGGGCGGTTGGCGTTGAGCGGGATGGTGGAGTCGATTCGGGAGGTGTTCGAGGTCAGCGGATTTTTGAAGATTCTTCCGGCCTTCGCCACGGTGGAGGAGGCGAGGGAGGGAAGGTAGGTAGCCGTCGGCCTGTTGCTTCGACACGTGCAGGTCCAGGAGGATGATCCTCCTGGAGGGTCCAGGGAAGAGCCCTGGGGTTTTGACCTTCGCATTTGATTTTGCAGTTTTTTGGCGCGTTTTCCCGTTGGGCGGAAAGCGAAAGGCGAAAGGCGAAATGCAAGACCTTGGGGGAGAGAGTGAACGCTCTTCTCCCCCAACGCCCCCTTGGGGCCATTTTTTACTTGTCAAAGCAATCCGTTTCCCGGTCTTACCAATCTCGCGGCGAAAAATCCATCCATTCCTCCCGGTTCCGGCTCGATGCGCATCATCCCCTCGTCGGTCAACAACCCCTCCAGGCTCGCCTCTCCATCGAGGGGCGACAAGGCCCAATCCGGATGCTCGGCGAGAAACCGCCGCACCTGATCCCCCCCCTCCTCGGTCTCCAACGAACAGACGGCGTAAACCATCACCCCCCCGGGACGAACCCGCCGTGCCACGTTGTCCAAAATACGCCGCTGCCCCTCCGCCGCCTTGACCAACCCCGCCGCGTCCCGATGCCATTTGATGTCCGGATGACGGCGAATCACCCCCGTGCCCGAACAGGGGGCGTCCACCAGGGCCTTGTCGAACATCCGCCCCGGCAGCCACTCCGGCGAACCCGCGTCGCCGGGAACCAACGTCACCCCCGAAACCCCCAGGCGAGCGAAATTGTCCGCCATCCGCTTGAGTCGGAAGGAGTCGGGATCCACCGCCGTCAAATGGGCTTTGCCCCCGGTGAGGGCGGCCAGATGGGCGCTCTTGCCCCCCGGCGCGGCGCAGGCGTCCAGGATCGACTCCCCCGGCCTCGGGCGCAACATCGGCGCGATCAACTGCGCCCCCTCATCCTGCACCGCGAACCACCCCTCGACGTACCCCGGCAACAAGGGGATCGCCCCTCCACGGGTCAGTTGAATCCCATCGGGAGAACGGAGACAGGGGCGCGCCTCGACGCCAGCAGCGGCGAAAAGGGCCAACAAGTCGTCCCGCCGCTGCTTCAACCCGTTGACCCGCAAGGTGAGGGGAGGAAGGGCGTTGCCCGCCTCCATCCGCCGCCGGGCGGTTTCGGCCCCCGCCGCCTCCACCCAGCGCCGCGCCATCCACTCGGGATGGGCGTGGAGAAAGGCCAGCCGCGCCGCCTCGTCCAACCCGGCGGGGGGCTCTGGATCCGGGGCCTCCACCGAACGACGCAACACCGCGTTGACAAAGCCCACCAAATCCTTTTCCGGCGAGGCGCGCATCAACTCCACCGCCTCGAACACCGCCGCCCGGGCCGGAACCCGCATCTGCCGCGCCTGATACAAAGCGGTGCGCAACACCGCCCAGGCGTAACCCCGCCGTTCCGACAAGGGATGATCCATGGCCGCCAATAGCAAACGATCCAAATGCGGCAGCCAGCGGATGGTTCCCACCGCCACCTCGTGGAGAAATCCCCGGTCCCGGGCGTCCAGACCGTGGGCCGCCTCCAGGGCCAACTCCAGGGCTTCGTCCAGGGGGACGCGCTGCTGCATCGTCTCCCGCACCACCCGGGCCGCCAGTCGTCGCGTCACCCGCCCCTTGGCCGGAGAGTTGGGGGAGGGGGTCGGAGGGGCGGCGGCCTCGCCATCGGGAGCCGCCTTCGCTTCGTTTTCGATGTTCATGGAGGGGTCTCGGAAAAGCTCAACACAGGGCTCCTCGGGGGCGTTTTCGCAAGAAATAGTTCGTTCATGGGGAGAGGAAAGGCCAGCGGCGGCCCGGCGCTGCATGGATCGAGCCCAACACCGCCGGTTCCCGCGCCCCGGTGGCCTCGGGCAGCGACGAGGGCAGCCCCCGCATCGTCCGCACCGCGAACCAGGCGAAAGCTTGCGCCTCCAGCGAACCGGCGTCCACCCCCAACGCGGCGCTCTCCATCCACGCGCAGTCGGGGCCGAGACGGTGAAACCGGGCCATCAGGTCGGGATTGCGCACCCCGCCGCCGCACAGGACCACCCGATCCGGGCGGGGCGGCAACAACCGAAGGCAGGCCTCCCACGCCGAACGGGCGGTGAACTCCGCCAGCGTCGCGAACCGATTTTCGGTGGGAAGGTTGGGGAATCGCTGGAGGAATTCGTCCAGATAGGCCGCCCCGAAGGCCTCCCGCCCGGTGGACTTGGGAAAGGGCTCCCGCAAGTAGGGATGGGCGAGCAGCCACGCCAGGGCCGATTCGTCCACCCCCCCCGAGGAGGCCCATTTTCCGTCCCGGTCGCAGGATGCCGCGCCGTCGCTCACCCGCGCCGCCAGCAGATCCAGCAGCGAATTGGCCGGACCGCTGTCCCCCGCCGCCAGGGGGGCGTCGGGGTCGGCGGGAAGGGCGGTGACGTTGGCGATCCCCCCCAAATTCAACACCGCCGTGGCGATCCCCGGTTGGGCGAAGAGGCAACGATGAAACAGTGGGGTCAAGGGCGCCCCCTGGCCGCCGCGGGCCACGTCGGCGGGACGAAAATCCCCCACCACCGGAATGCCGGTCAAGGCGGCGATGCGATGGGGATCGCCGATTTGCAGCGTGAACACCGGCGGACGATGGCGAATGGTCTGCCCATGGCTGCCGATCACCGCCACCTCGGCGGGATCCACCCCCGCCATGGCGCAGACCCCCAGGGCCGCCTCGGCGAAAAGGTCGCCCAGCGCCCGATGCAGCGCTCCCAGGGCGTCGATCTCCCCCGGACCGGGGGCCATCAGCGCCAGAACCGCCCGACGAATCCCGGGGGGGTAGGGGGTTTCGCGAAAGGCCCGCGCCACCGGCGGGGCGAGACCCTCCGTCTCCACCAGCGCCGCGTCGATCCCATCCGCCGAGGTGCCGGACATCAAGCCAATGGCGAGTAACGAATTCATCAACATCCCTTGCCTGGAAAAGAGGGCGCCCGATGCGGGCGTGGCGCGGATTACGCCGTCACTCCTGGGGCGGCGACTCCTGCCTGGCCCGCCACTCCTTGGCCCGCCGCCGTCCTTCCGCTTTCTCTTCCTTGGTCAACACGCCGTCCAACTCCTTTTTGATCTTTTTGAGATGGGATTCCATTCCGTCGTAGTTGGAAAGTTCCGGATGTTTCATACAGAGCAGAACCCATTGGTAGATCGCCTCGGGCTCCAACTCTCCCCCCCGGGGGGGCGTTGCGGAAAGGGTGTGCATGGCCAAGGCGTCTCCCTGCTCCGCCGCGCGCACCAGCCAGTGGATCGACGCCTTCACATCCCGCTCCACCCCCATTCCGACAAAATACATCCGTCCCAGCAATCCTTGAGCGGCAGAAAAGCCCTGTTCCGCTCCTTGCCTCGCCCACTGGGCCGCGGTCACCGGGTCGCGGGTCGCGCCGCCGATTCCGTAAAAATAGAGCCGGGCCAAATGATAGGCGGCATCCCCCTCGCCGTGGCTGACCGCCTTTTTCAGCCACAGGGCCGCCTGTTCTGGATCGCCCAGCGGTTTCGCCGAATTTAAATAGATCACTCCCAGCAGCAATTCGGAATCGCCGTCGCCTTGTTCCGCGGCTTTTTTCGCCCAACGAATGGCTTCCTCTTTACTTTGTGGGACCAGGTTGCCAAAAAAGTACAGCTTGGCCATTTGATTTTGAGAAAAGACGTCGCCCTGTTCCGCCGCCGTTTTGAACCAGCGCAGGGCTTCGGCTTCGTTGGGAACGCCCCCCGGAAGCCCTTTCCACGCCATGTTGGCGTAGATGAATTGCGCGATGGGAAGACCGCTTTCCGCGGCTTTTCGGATAAGCGCCGCTCCCTTTTCATCGTCCAGGTCGACGCCATTTCCCCGGCCTATCAAATGATGGATGCCCAAGGCCGTTTGACACCAGGGCTCGTTTTGATCGGCGCATCGCCGCAGCCAACCCGCTCCCTCCTTCAGATTCTGAGTAAATCCCAAGCTTCCGCTCAACGTCCCCAACCCCATGCGCAACTGCGCGTTGACGTCGCCTTTTTCCGCGTTGCTCCGCAACAACTCGGGATCCGGAATCTCCCTTTCCAGCTTCGCCGCCATTCCCCTGGTGAACACTCTCCACAGACCGACGCGAAAGGCGACGGTTTGATATTCCGCCGCTTCTTCCTCGTCCGCCTTATTTTTACGGGATTTGCGAGATTTTTTTTCGGCGGGGGCGTCGGCGGGGGTGGCTTCGTTCACCACTTGATCTTCATCCGGGGCGGCGGCGCGACGCCCCGCCTCGGCGTCGGGAAGCAGCAGGGTCAGGGATAACAGCAGCGCCCACAAAAACTTGGCCTTCATGTCAGGACTCCCAACCAATCAAGGGGGGAACGCAATGTTCCCGGAAATCAACGATGCCTGGTGAAACAACGCCTAATCCTTCAACTCGCGGCGAGGTTTCCAGGCCCGGATGTGTTGCATGGCCTCTTCTTTGACCTCGGGGGGGAGGGCGGCGGAAAGTTTTTCAAGCAGGGGCGCGGTTTGTCGGCGGGACTCCTCCGGAATTTTATCCTGAGAGAGGGTGAGCCACTGGAACGCCTTGATCGGATCCTGTTCCACCCCATTGCCAGCCAGATAATTGACCCCAATCACCGTTTGCGCCGAGGGATGCCCCTGTTCCGCCGCCCGCAAGGCCCAACGGGAGCTCTCCTTGGGGTTCTTGGGCATGCCCAGCCCCTGGTGGTTCATTTTGGCCAACTCGAATTGGGCCTCGGCATACCCCTTTTCCGCCGCCGGGCGAATCCACAAGGCGGCTTCCACCGGGTCGGCCTGGACTCCGATGCCATCCAGGTAAAATTTGCCCAGAAAAAAATAGGCCAGGACATGACCTCCCTGGGCGGCCTGCTTCAGCGTCTCCACCCCCTTTTGCACCTCCCGATGGGGTGGATCGAACCCCACCAGCATTCCGCCCAAAATCGCTTTCGCCTCGACATCCCCCTGGCCCGCCGCCAGGGTCATCCAACGAATCGCCTCCGCCGGATCGTCGGGACTGTTTTCCCCTTTTAAATATCGCTTGCCCAAGGCCAGTTGCGCCAACACCATCCCTTGTCCCGCCGATTGGCGATACCAGTTCATCCCTTGCGCCGGATCCGCTTTTTCGCCGTACTTGCCGTCGATGTACACCTCTCCCATGATGAACTGCGCCTTCTCCTCCCCCTGCTCCGCCGCCAGGCGAACCAGACGCAGCCCTTCGGGATGGTCGGCGGGAAGAAGTTCCCCCTTGAGATATTCCATGCCCAGCATGAATTGCGCCTCGGCCTCCCCTTGATCCGCCGCCAGCCGGAACAATCGGAGCGCCTCCTTGGGATCCTGGAGCGGACCCTCGGTGTAAAATAGCAACTTACCGAGTAAATACTGGGATTTCGGATGACCTTCCCGGGCCGGCGGGCCATACCATTTGGCGGCTTCCTGGGGATTTTTCTTGACGCCCATGCCATCGTCGTAGGCCATGCCCATGACGAAGGAGGCCATCAGATCTCCTTGTTTCGCCAGGGGCAGCAAAATTTCCACCCCCTTGACGAAATCCTCACGCTCCATGGCGTCCAGCCCCTCCTCCAGGGGCGAGGCGAGGACCGGAGCCGTGCAGGAAAGGGCGAGAAGGACGATGATGAACCAACGGCGTAGTTTCATGGGGTGAGATCCTTGAACGAATGATTCAGAGAAAAGGTCTGTTCGCGCGGGGACCGGAAATCCTCGACGCAAGATGTTTGATGGTATTTCACCGCCGCCTCGAATAAAAGGTTGTATTTTGCTCTGGGATGACGATTTATGGCATGATCTCGTTCCCGCCGCCCCCCTCGTTCCCGGAGGGGAATGGGACGGCGGGAGAGGGGGCGGATGGGTCGGGCGAGAACGGAAATCAGGCGGGGGGCGGCAGGGCGTTCTTGCGTCCCAGGGCGCGATAGACCAGAACCAGGAAGATCACCCCCGCCAGCACCGCCAGCAGCGCCCCCGACTGGCCGATGCGCATGGCCGTTTCGGAGGCCCCGGAGAGCCCCTGGGCGGCCCCGGCGGTTTTGCGCTGCACGTCGTGACCCCCCGCTGCCGCCAGCCCCAGGATGTGGATCAGGGTGCCGCCGCCGTAGAGCAGGGATTGCCAGATCGGCCACTTCCCCGCCACCGGCGACGCCCCCAACTGGGGCAGCAGGAGATAGATGATCCCCATGTAGGCCAGGGTGACGCTGACGATGGAGCCGTGATAGTGGGCGGGAATGGTGACGTTGATCCCCTGGATGAGATAGCCGATCACTCCGCCCACGCCGAACAGCAGCAGGGAGGCGAGCAGCGACAGGCGCAAGGGCTGGATGACCGACTCCCGACCCCCCCGGAGAGCCGCCAGGAGGGTCGCCAGTCCGACGATCAGGGGGGAGATGGCGGCCCCCCAGAGCATCAGGGCGGTGAAGGCGTGGCGGTTGTCGATGGAGTTCACCGGCAGCATTTCGTGGATCACCGGCCCGGCGAAGGCGGGGGCGGCCCCCAGCAGCAGGAGCAGCGCCGCCACCCGGGGCGAAAGGCTCACCCCCCCCGCCACGCGGGAGGCCAGCCAGAGCCAGGCGACCATCACCAGTTGGGTGTGGGTGAACTGCAACACATGGCCGCCGCCCCAGAACAGCAGTTCGAAATAGTACTCCCCGATCTCCACCGAGGGGGGGATCAGGCTCCAGGTCCAAAAGACCATGGCGGTGGCGACCAGCAGGATGAGCAGGGCGCTTTTGATCCCCAGCCGCAGCACGATCTCCCCCGGCGCGGCGTTGAAGGGCAGGGGGGCGAAGAAGAGTCCCGCCAGGGCCATGAGGGTGGTCCCGGCGGCGAAGATCAACAGCCCCACGAGAAAGGGGGCGTTGGCCAACACCGGGACATAGTTGTTCATGTGGGGAACGCCGGGGGCGAGAAAGGGGGAGAAGGCGAGGATCGCCCCTCCCGCCCAGGCCAGCCCCAGGGCGATGCGCCCCAGGGAGATTCCCGTCCCCTCTTTCAGGGTGAGGGCGGTCAGCAGTCCGGCGCAGGCCAGGAACCAGACCAGCACCGTGAGGTCGACATGGATCACCAGCGCCGTGCGGAAGGAGGCGATGAACGGAAGAATTTCATGAATGCCGGGGGCGCGGGCCAGCACCACCAGCAGCACCACCAAGCCCGAGCCCACCAGGGCGGCCAGGGCCAGGTGGAGCCATCCCCGGGCCAGAACCCGGGCCGCCGGGGCGGCGGCGCTCAGGGCGAAGGAGTGAGAGGGGGAGGTCGTGGGCGAGGCGGCGGGGGCGGCGTTGGTCATTTGGCGGGGATCGTCTCTTCGGTGATGGTGGGGCGACGCAACACTCCGCTCTCGGAGGCGTCGGGGGTGGAGGAGGAGGAAGCCGCTCCCGAGGAGGCGGATCCAGAGCCCCGATCCACCACGGGCGGTTTGTTGGAACTTCCGGAGTCGCCGGAAGGAGCGGTGGACGCGGCGGGGGAATCACTTTGGGGCGGTTTGGGTTGTCCCGCCACCGGCTCGGCGTTGGGATCCACCTCGACGTAGGAGACCACCTCCTTCACCCCCGGCGTCGACTGGGTGATGGCGATGGCCTGATCCCGCTCTTTCACCGAATGGGCCATGCCCAGCAGATAGACCACGCTCTTGGTCACCTCCACGTGGATGTCCATCCCGCGCACCTGTTCATCGGTGAGCAACCGGGCCTTGACCGCGTTGCCGATGGCCGAATCCTGGGCCAATTCGGCGTAGGACTCATGCGCCACCTTGAGTTCGTTGCGCACCTCCTTCACCCCGTTCACCGCCTTGGCCAGCTTGACCGCCTCGTCGATCTCCCGGTCGGAGGCGGTCACCCCGGTCAACAACACCTTGCCCTGATAAACGGAGACGTTGACGTTGGCCAACTTGACCACGTCGCTGCGCACGTAGTCGGTGCGGATGCGCATGGCGATCCAGTTGTCGTCCAGGTAAGAGACGGCCCCGCGTCGCTCCCCCGCGGCGTTGACCGTCATCGCGCCGGCTCCCAGGATCAACGGGGCGGCGCAGCCCGACGTCAACGAGGCCAGCAGGGCCAGGGCCGCCCATCGTCCCAAGGGGCGAAGCGGGAGGGTGCGATTGGGTTGGGTGGCGATATCGCCCATGGTTTGTCCCCTTTTTCAATGACCCAGCCGTTTGAGGCGGAGGTTCAAGACGAGTGGAGGAAGCGCTTGGCAGGTTTTTCGGGAGGGCGGAAGTTTCCATCCTCACATGTACAGCACGTCGATGCCCTGGTAGCGGTTGCGGTGGCGCTCCTCCTCCCGCAACTGGGCCTGACCCGCCAGGATGGCGTTTTCCCAAATTTTGCGGGCGGCCTTGGGAATGACGTACTCCGCGCCGTAGAGATATTCGGAGGAATCCCGCCCCAGCTTTTCGATGGCCTGCTTGAAATTTTTCGGCAGTTGCTCGGTCAGGGCGACCATGTCCACCAGTTTCTGCCGCTCCTGATTTTCCAGAATGGCCTTCAGCCGTCCCTTGTAGATGATTTTGAAGCCATCTTCCGGATTGTGGAAGATCACCTGATGGACCTCTTCCCCCACCTTGGGCTGGATCACCCGCTCGGCGCTGCCCTTGGGCAGGGCCTCCGGCGGCGGGGGCGGGGGGGGGGCGGGTTCGGCGGGCGCGGCGGGCGCGGCGGGTGAAACAGGCGCGGTGGCGGGAGCCGGGGAGGCGAGGGGGGCCGAGGCGAGGGCGGCGGGTTTCGTCGTCTCGCCGGGGAGTTGGGGCAGGCTGCGCAACACCTGGTCGATCTCCGCCTTGGCGGCCTCGCCGGGGGCTTCCGGCTCGGGACGATCCCAAAAGGCGTCGGCGGATTTTTGCCCGGGGGTTTGGCGATCCTTCAACACCTCCCGCAGGTTGTCCAGGTGGTCGATGAGGATGGCCACCAGGCGATCCTTGAACTTTTCCCGGATGGGGCAGGGCAGATGGGCCAGCAGCGAACGATTGAACCGCAGGGCGATGCTCTCGCCGCGGGAGATGACGCTGCTGATGCGGGGCCGGGGGTGGAGAAAGGCGATTTCGCCAAACAGGCTGCCGCTCTTCAACTCCGCCACCGCCTCCGGGTAGGGGGCCTTGAACACTTGGGCCGTTCCCCTGAGCAGGATGAAAAAGGCTTCGTCGTGGTCCCCCTCCTGGATGATGGTCTCCTGGTCGTCGAAGCGGAGGAACTGCACCCCCTCCAGGCAGGAGACCGCGTCCTTCTCCTCCACGGAGAAGCCTTTGAAAAAGGGGATGCGGTCCAGGAGGTCGCGTTTGATCATGAAAAGTATCCCGTTAAACCTTAATCAGGCAATCCAACAGCTTGCCTTCTTTTTCCTGAATGTGGCGGCACATCAGGTGGATCAGGATTTTGAGGAAGGATTGCCACATCAGGGGATCCCGTTCCGCCATCTCCCGCAGCCGTTTTTTGGTCATGACCAAAAAGTAGCTCTCCTTGATGGCGGTGGCGGTGGCGGAGCGTGGGGCGTTGGCCAGGATGGAAAGTTCTCCGAAGCTGTCGCCGCCTCCCAGCGTCACCGCGCCCGCCTTGCCTCCGGCGTCAAGGGCGGGAACCCCCGGCCCATCCAGTTTGACCTCGCCGAGAAAGATCACGCAGAGGAAGGGGTTGCGGTCCCCCTCGCGAAAGATGCGCACCCCTTCGGCGGCCTTGAAGGCCTCCCAGTAGGGGGCGATGATTTTCATGTCGTCCCAGGAGAGGGCGGTGGCGGCCCAGCGGGTTTTGTAGAGCATGCCCGCTTTTTGCAGGTCGCTCAGCACCACGCGGCGCAGTCCGTGGGAGCCCCCGTAGGGGGTGTCTCCCTCTTCGCCGGGGGTGGCCAGCACCTCCGGCGGAGCGTTGACCTGGGGCAGGGAGCGATCCTGGCTGGAAAGCTTGCGCTCCTTGGTCGCGCCGCCGGGTTTTTCCGGTTTTTTTGGCTTGTTCCACAGGTTGAGCAGCAGGGTTCCCAGCAGTTCGGGATTGTCCTCGGGGTTGGCCTCCTCCTTGGGGTCGTAATCCGGCGGGGCCTCGATCTCCTTGTAAAAGGTGTGCTGGCAGAAGGCGCAGCGCATTTTGCGCAGCCCCGGTCCCGCCTGACGCTCGTTGACCTCGAATCGGGTGTTGCAATTCGGGCAGACGATGATCATGCCCCGCTCCCCTGCCATGCGGCGTGAATCCGTGGATCGATGGAACCATTATGACCGAAAAGGGCGCTTTGCGAAATGGCATGGCGGCGTCAGGAGATCCAGGGTTTCAAAAAGGGGCAGCCCCACCACCCCGCTGTAAGATCCTCGGATGCGGGCGACCATGAAGGCCCCCAGCCCTTGAATGCCGTAGGCTCCGGCCTTGTCCAGGGGTTCGCCGGAGGTGACGTAACGCTGGATCTCAAGGTCGCTCAAGGGCTTGAACCAGACCGAGGTGACGCTGACGCGGGCCTGGACGGGGCCGTCGGGCCAGGCCGCCGCCACCCCGGTCCATACCCGATGACGCCGCCCCGACAGCCGCCGCAACATGGCGTGGGCCTCGCTGGCGTCGGCGGGTTTGCCGAGAATGCGGCGTCCCAGCGTCACCGCCGTGTCGGCCCCCAGCACCGGCCGGGGGGGGAGTCCCAACCGTTGCGCCTCCTGGCGGCCTGTTTCCGCCTTGAGCCGGGCCAAACGTTCCACCAGGGCGGCGGGGGGCTCTCCGGGGAGGGGATTTTCGTCCACCGGGACGATCAGCACGTGGGGATCCAGCCCCACCTGACGCAGCAACTCCAGCCGCCGGGGGGAGGCGGAAGCCAGCGTCACCCCCGCCGCGACGGCCCAAGGCCAAGGCTCCGCAGGGTTGGAAGGGAGAACCCCCTTGGGCGGGAGGGAGATTTTGGAACTTTTTTTTGCCATCTCAAGCTTCCTTTTTTGGCGTCGCCTCTTGACGGACCCACCACTGGGACTCTAGATTTCCCTGTTTCCCGGGTTCCCCATGCAGGATGGGACGACATCGTCCCTCGGGGGAAGGTCTGGAATCCTTGTCCACCGCGCGTTCATGCCCTGGTCCATGTCCAAAGCCTTGCCCGCCGCCCTCGCCCGACTTCACGAACTGGCTGGTCCCGACCTGGACCTGACCAATCGGATCATCATGGAACGGCTGGATAGTCAGGTGGAGATGATTCCCCAACTGGGAACCCACCTGATCCAGAGCGGCGGCAAGCGGCTGCGGCCGTTGCTGACCCTGGTCGCCGCCCGCATGTTCGGTTATTCGGGGGAGCGTCACGCCCTGCTGGCGGCGGTGGTGGAGTTCATCCACACCGCCACGTTGCTCCACGATGACGTGGTGGACCATTCCAGCACGCGCCGGGGGCGGGCCACCGCCAATTCGATGTGGGGCGACAAGGCCCCGGTGCTGGTGGGGGATTTTCTCTTCTCCCGGGCGTTTCAGATGATGGTGGAGCATGGCGATTTGCGGGTTCTCAAAATTGTCGCCGACGCCTGCGCCGTCATTTCCGAGGGCGAGGTGCTGCAACTGGTGGTGAGTCATCGCCTGGATACCACTGAAGAGCAGTATTTGAAAGTGGTCTCCGGCAAAACGGCGACCTTATTTGCCGCCGCCACCGAAATCGGGGCGGTGATCAACGAGGTGGACGACGCCATCCGTCAGCGCCTGGCGGAATACGGTCTGTTGCTGGGCATGGCTTATCAAGTGGTGGACGACGCCCTGGATTACGACGCCGAGCAGGAGACCCTGGGCAAAACCGTGGGCGACGATTTTCAGGAGGGCAAGATCACCCTGCCCCTGATCCACGCGTTTCGTCACGGCAGCGAGGAGGAGCGCGGATTTTGGCTGCGCTGCATCGAGGGGCGGGATTATCCCGAGGGGGCGTTGCAACGGGCCATCGCTCTGGTGCGGGAGCGGGGTTCGGTGCGTTACGCCCTGGAGCGGGCCGAGACCTTCGCCCAACAGGCGGTGCGGGCGCTGGGGGATTTGCCCCCCTCTCCCGGGCGGGAGGCGCTCATCGGGGTGGCCGAGTTCACCATTCGGCGGCGTTATTGAGTTCATCCGGCGTCAAGGGGGGGGCCCTCTCATTTCTCCGGCTTTTTCCCCTCCCGCCACTTGACTTGGCCTTGGTCGGGGAGTAGGATCTCCCGCTTCCCTTGCCTTTTTGGGGGGGCGTGGAATGCGGTTACCAGTCGGGGTGTAGCTCAGCCAGGTAGAGCACAGCGTTCGGGACGCTGGGGTCGGAGGTTCGAATCCTCTCACCCCGACCACTCACAGAAGAGGTCAGATAGTCCTTGCAGGGGGTAGGCCAAAGGGCTTACAAGGTCATTGCACCTTGCCCGCCCATTGGCAACGGTGTCCGGGGTGGCCCTCTGGTAACGAAAGGGCGCACCTTCCGCAAGCTCCGGGGTGTTTCTCAGCCCCCGGACACCGCTTTTCCCGCCGCGAGGAGGCCTGAGAAACCAAGGCGCGGCTTTCATATCAGGAGCTTGCGCCGTGTCATGCGCGCCACAATCCCTCCACGCCTATTCACCGCCCCCGCCAAGCCGTTCCGATCTTCCGGCGTCCAACCTTACAGCGGAGCGGTTGGTGGCCATGGGGGCGGTGCGTGAGGAGTGAAGTGGTTGGATGGGGAAGGTGCGATGTGGGTGCCGCTGTACGAGGCGAAGATGGCCCACCAGTTCGACCACCGCTGAGCCACGTATGAGGAGAATGGTGTTGATTCGCGGGATGTGGAGCTGGGTGAGAAAGTTGATCCGGGCTATGCCCCTCACCCGCGACGAACTGCGCTACATCCTCGACCCGGCAGACATCACGGGGCCGGACTACCCCAGCGAGACCTTCCGCGTCCTCAAGGACAAGGAGATGAAAGCGTTTGGCGAATACCGCACCGCCCGGCTGGTGCTGGCGGCGTGGGACCGGTTGGAACGAGGGGAGTTGCGGTAATGGCCACCGACATGAGGCTGTCCCAACGCTCCAAACTCTCCCTTTGCCAATTTCTGGAAATCTTTACTTTCGAGAAAATGCGCACACTGCTCATGAAGCATGGGATGGAAGCCAATAATTTGGAATGGAATAATTTGTCAGAGAGATTGGCAAATGTCATTCCGAAATCAATACCACCTGCATCCGATGCACATAACAAATCACTTATAGAAAAGATCACTCGGGAATCAATACTGGCTGCGTCGGATGAGCAGATTGCCGCTCTACTCGATGAACTATTTCGGACAAAAAGAGCGATTCGCAATAACATCAGCCCAAAAAACCGTTATGACACTTCATGGGACGACCTTGTCGGATGCCTGGAACTCGATGGCTACGTTGAGGTGCAGGATGAAGATGGGATCAGAAAAAAAATCGTTCCCCTTGATCCCACCATTGAAGGCCAGGAACCCTTGGAAGATGACCTGACCAGAGTTCTCAAGGTATCCGGGCTGCCAAACGAAGATGACATTCTGCGTTGCCTGGAGAACTCGACCAGTGCCTTCCGAAGCACCCAGAATCCCGATTTCAATGCCTCTCTCATCAATGCCAGAGTGGCTTTGGAATCCATTGCCCGAGATATCGCTGGGTTGGATGCGGACACCGGAGCATACAATCCTGACAAATGGGGTTCCATTCTGTCTGCCCTGAAAGCGAAAGGGAGCATCTCGGAGGATCAGGAAAAGGGTTTGGCAGGGGTCTATCGTTTCCTCAGTCCTGGCAGCCACCGCCCCCAGGCCATGACCGAGCGCGAATATGTGCGGCTGGCCAGACATCTGGCGGTTTCTATGGCGTTCTTCCTTCTCAAAGCAAGGGAGGGAGGATCCAACCTGCGCCCCCTTTCTGAGAGCCGTACCAAAATGTAGGATGCGCGGAGCTTCTGCCCGTGCTGTGGTGAGCGCACCATCGGCCGGTTGCCCGACGGTGTTCCAACCGGCGCGTTCGGGGTACGATTGCAGGCCGTGATCGGGATGTTGACCGGGGTTTACCGGATCAATCGCCGGAGTGTTCCCTGTCTGCTGTGGGATCTGTTCGGGGTGGAGCTGGGGACCGGTTCGGTCAGTTCCTGCGAGAAGCGGGTGAGCCAATCCCTGGCGACGCCGGTTGACGAAGCCAGGGAGTATGTCCGGGCGCAATCCTCAGCTCATGTGGACGAGACCGGGTGGCGCGAGGGTCGCAAGAAGGCGTGGTTGTGGGTGGCGGTTACCCATCTGGTGACGGTCTTCATGATCCAGGCCCATCGCAGCCAGGAGGCGGCCAAGGCGT
>JADGAP010000087.1 GCA_015231965.1 Magnetococcales bacterium
GGGGAATGAGTTCCTTGCTCCATCAATCTTCCAATGCGCCAATCTGAAATGGAATTACTCTAGTAGTTCCATTTTAGAATTGCACATCAGGTCAAACGGCACCTGGTGGTTCAACCAACTCCACCACCACGAAAACGTCATTCCCGCGAAAGCGGGAATCCAGGGGCGGGGGAGGACAGTACAGACATCGCCACGAGAAACCAAGCCTTTTTTCCGTTTGTTTGAAGGGAGCTATTCTCCTATCGGCTTTCCTGGATTCCCGCTTTCGCGGGAATGACGAGCGAAAAATCTTGGGCTGGAAATGTGTCAAACTGGTTTGAAACTACTATACAGGCTCTCAGCCGCCGGTCATCCACTCCGGACGCTGGACGGTGAGGGAGACGCCTTCCGCCGTCAGGGGATGACCGCTCTCCACGTCGGCATCCCGCAGCACGGCCAGACCGATGGACTCCCCGCCGATGCGAGAGACGCTGCTCACCCGGCCGGCCGCCTTGCCCGAGGGGAGCTGCACCTCCGCCCCGACCCGGGGTGCCTCCTGGGAATCGTGGAAGGTCAGGCGGTACAGATGATGCTTGAGGGTTCCCCGATGGTGGGTGCGGGCGATGGTCTCCTGCCCGACGTAGCACCCCTTGCCGAAATCCACGGCGTTGAGTTCGACAAAGCCCGCCTCGGTGGGAATCGTCTCCTCGGGGAGCAACTCGGCCCCGGCCCGGGGGATGGCGTGGCGAATCCGATGATGCTCCCAGGCCGTCCACCCCGCCGGAGCGCATCCGGGGGCGGAGGCCAGGGCATTCCACAAGGTCGGCAGGCGCGACGAGGGGGCCAGCAGTCGCCAGCCGCACGAGACGTGACGCGGATCCCGCCACACCTTCATTCCCGATTCGGGCGTGAAAGCGTCGCCCCGCTCCGCCCGGAGCAGATCGTCGGCCAGGGCGGGCCAAAGCCCCCCCAACACCGTCGCCGCCTCCGGTCCGGCCAGGGCGAGCAGCCCCTCGCCGGGACGGGGGGCCTCCACCTTGGCCTTGGTGCGCAGCAGATAAAAAAAGAGCCGATCCGCCAACTGGGCCGCCCGATCCGGTTCGGTGATCAACCGATAGCCCTCGTCGTGATCGACGAGGGTGAAATCCCACAAAAACCGCCCCTGGGGGGTGAGCATCCCGGCGTAGATCGCCCGCTCCGGGGTCGCCTTGCGAATCTGCTGGGTGATCAACCCCGAGAGAAACGCCGTCCGTTCCGCCCCGGAAACCCGCACCCAGGCCATGTGGGTCAAATCCACCACCGCCGCCATCGCCTCCAGACGCCCCAACTCGGTCAGAGGGTCGCCGAAGGATTGGGGAACCCGACGCCCCCGGTCCTCGATCCATGAGACGGTGCCGTCCAAGGCACCTTCCAGCTGGCTCATCGGTGGAATCTCCTTGTCACGAGGTGGGAGGGACGGTCACAATGGGCGGGTCGCGAGGTGGGGAGGGGCGAAACCCGCCACTTTCCCCCGTGGCGCGACCCCGACCGACCGCCCCCCGCCAAGGCGCGCGGGCCGGACGGCCCCCTTTCGTTCAACGCCCCAACTGCGGGAGATCAGACCGCTCATGTGCGCATTTCGTTCCGCCTGGGTCGAGGGACGCCAAGGCCACGTTACCCAGATGCACTACGCCCGGCAAGGGACCATCACCCCGGAGATGGTCCACGTCGCCGCCCATGAAGGGCTGGATCCCGTATTGGTGCGGGACGAGGTGGCCCAGGGACGCATGGTCATCCCCGCCAATGTGCGCCACGTCGAACTGGAGCCCATGGCCATCGGCATCGCCGCCCGCTGCAAAATCAACGCGAATATCGGCAACTCCCCCATCTCCTCCGGATTGGACGAGGAGTTGGAAAAGCTCCGGCTCTCCATCCGCCACGGGGCCGACACGGTGATGGACCTCTCCACCGGCAAGGGGATCCGCCACATTCGGGAGTCCATCATCCGCCATTCGCCGGTTCCCATCGGCACGGTGCCGATCTACGAGGCGGTGGAGCGGGTCTCCCATCTGCGGGAGTTGACCCCGGAGATGATGCTGGAGGTCATCGAGGAGCAGGCCGCCCAGGGGGTGGACTACATGACGGTCCACACCGGCGTTCACCTGGAGATCCTCCCCCTCATCGAAAGCCGCATCACCAAGATCGTCTCCCGGGGCGGTTCGTTGATGGCCCAATGGATGTTGTGGCACGAGCAGGAAAATCCCCTGCACACCCACTTCGACCGGCTGCTGGACATTTGCGCCCGCTACGACGTCACCCTGTCGCTGGGCGACGGGCTGCGCCCCGGCTGTCTGCACGACGCCAGCGACGCCGCTCAGTTCACCGAACTGCGCATCCTGGGCGAACAGACCTTGAAAGCCTGGGAGCGGGACGTTCAGGTGATGATCGAGGGTCCGGGCCACGTGCCCATGGATCAAATCGCCCTGAACATGGAGAAGGAGCGCCAACTCTGCCACGAGGCCCCGTTCTACGTGCTGGGGCCGCTGGTGACGGACATCGGCGCGGGCTACGACCACATCACCTCGGCTATCGGCGGGGCCATCGCGGCGTGGAACGGGGCTTCCATGCTTTGCTACGTCACGCCCAAGGAGCATCTCGGCCTGCCCAACGCCGAGGATGTGCGCCACGGCATCATCGCTCATAAAATCGCCGCCCACGCCGCCGACATCGCCCGGGGTCGCCCCGGGGCCCGGGATCGGGACGACGCCATGAGCCGCGCCCGCTACGCCTTCGACTGGCGCAAGCAGTTCGAACTCTCCCTGGATCCGGAGCGGGCCCGGGAGTATCACGACGAAACCCTCCCCGAGGAGGCCCACAAGAGCGCCCAGTTTTGCTCCATGTGCGGTCCCAAGTTTTGCGCCTACAAGCTCTCCCAGGAAGTGGTGGAAAAAAGCCGCGCCCTGCTGGACAAATTCATTCCCGCCGGTTGCCCGGAACATCACCCCCCCGCAAGCCCCCCAGACGGCGGCTTGCGGGCGCTGGGATGACACCGTTCCGCCAACTCTTCCCTGTGCCACCCGAGCGGCTCAGCCCGTTGGCCACCCGGGTGGCGATTCCGTTGCATCGGGTGGAGTGGTTCGGCCCCCCGGCGCGACGGCTCGATCCGGTGGTGGAGATTCAGGGGGAGCGGTTGATTCTCGCCACGGCGGAACTGGCGGGGCTCCCCCTCAAGGCGTTAGGGGAGAAGGCGACCTCGCTCCAGAAGCCGCGGGGGGAGATTGTGGTGGCGCGGGATCGGGTGATCAGCGGAGTGTGAGGGCATTCAATCCCACGGGGGCGCGGGGCGACGGGAATGTTTTTGAAGAAAATCACCATCGAGGGCTACAAGACCATCCGGAGCTTGAAGGAGTTTGAACTCCGGGGGCTCAACGTACTCGTTGGGGCCAATGGGGCGGGTAAGAGCAATTTTCTTTCCTTTTTTTCATTCCTGTCTGCTGTTGCGCGGGGTGATTTGCAAATTTACACGGCTACCAAGGGCGGGGCCGACGCGTTGCTTTATTTCGGCAGCCGAAGCATGAAGAGACTCTATTCACATCTTGAGTTCACCGATCCTGATTATATTAATGAATATATCATTCAGATGATCCCAACGGAAGATGGACGAATAATCTTCTCCAATGAAATGACGAAGGCTTCTAAAGTTTTTGAAGGAAGATGGCGCACCATTGGTTCAGGCGCGTATCAGGAGACGGCTCTGACGTCTGCAAAAGAGAGTATCTCTCCGTATATTCTGAAGGCGCTGCACAGTTTCAGGAAATATCATTTTCATGATACCGGAGATTCCTCTCCGATCAAGTCGATTCACGATCTATCGGATACGCTTCGGTTCAAGCCGGATGGGTCCAATTTGATGGCGTGGTTGCTCCACCTGAGAAAAAAACAACCTTCACAGGCGTATTATCAAATGATCGTGGAGAACATCCGCCGGGTGGCCCCATTTTTTGGCGATTTCGTGCAACGGGAAGAATACCCCGGAGACACGGTTCAGTTGGAATGGACCGAGCGAGGCCATCCCGACACTCCCCTCAAGGGCCATCTGCTCTCCGATGGCACGTTGCGATTCATGTGTTTATCCACCCTATTGCTGCAACCCCCCTACTACCTACCTTCAATCGTTATCATCGACGAGCCGGAACTGGGGCTGCATCCTTCCGCCATCACCCTGCTGGCCGAGATGTTCAAACAGGTGGCTGAGACGCAGCAATTGATCATCTCCACCCAGTCGGTGGAGTTGATCAACGCCCTGGAGCCGGAGGATGTGATCGTGGTGGACCGGGAAGGGGATGAGTCCCAATTCCGCCGCCTCGACCGGGAAAAACTGGCCGCGTGGCTGGAAGAGTACGCCTTGGGCGATATTTGGAAGATGAACATCTTCGGCGGGAGGCCGGGATGAACGGGGTGGAGGTGTGGGTCATCGGCGAGGGGCAGACGGAGGAGGCGTTCGTTCATCGCGTTCTGAAACCCGTTTTGTTCAACCATAAAATTTTTCTCAAGGCGCAATTGATCTCCACCTCCCCTGGAACCCACGGGGGGGCGTTGAATTTTGACCGGGTGCGTCGGCATACCGTCCGCATGATCAAGGAGAAGCCCTCGGCTTGCATCACGACCTTTTTTGATCTGCACCGCCTGCACAAGGAGTTCCCAGGTTACGCGGAATCCGTCGGGGAGTCGGACCCGGTTCAGCGGGCGCAACGCCTGGAGTCCGCGTTCCACGCCCGGATCCTTCAAGACGCCGGTTGCCGACCGGAACAATTCATCCCCCACATTCAGCCCTATGAATTCGAGGGATTGCTCTTTTCCGATCCATCGGCGCTGGTGGAGGTGAGGCCCGAATGGAGTCGCTTCGTCGAACCTCTGGCGGCGATCCGCCAGGAATTCTCCACCCCGGAATGGATCAACGGCGGGGACGCGACCAAACCTTCCGCCCGGCTGGAAAAGTTGCTCAAGCCTTCGTATCGGAAAACCCTCCACGGCCCCCCGGCGGCGGAAAGGATCGGGCTTGACCGGTTGATGGCGGAATGCCCCCACTTCGCCGGGTGGGTCCATCGGTTGCGTCAACTGACAACGGCGGGATGATCTCCCCAAGCCCCCCCTTTTTACATGGATTCCCCTCGTCGTTACGGGATATGCCGATTTGCAAGGAGGACTCCATGGCGACTTTGACCTTTGACACCCACGCTTACATCAAAAAGCTGAAGGAAGCCGGGGTTTCCGAAGCCCAGACGTAAGCTCACGCCGACGCCCTGAAGGCGGTTCAGGAGGCCAGCGCCTCGGAATTCGTCACCAAACGGGACTTGGCCGAGACCAAGATGGAAATCTCCTTGCCCTCCTTCAGGATCACCGCCGCTTCGTCGTCACCGCTCCGGCACTGCTCGGCCAGCAGCCGCTCCAGCAAACGGAATTCGGGCAGCACCGCCACGGCCTCGTCTGGCCGGAATCGCTCCACCAGAAACCACAAATCCGCCACCACTATCTCCAGTCGCCGCCTCCACTCGCTGGATTTGGCGTCGGCAAACCGACCGCTGCGCTCACCGTAACGCTTGCGAATCTCCTCGGGCAACGCCCCGTGGTGTTCGGGAAACCCTTGGGCCAACGCGCCCAGAAAGTGTTCGATCGTCCGCGTGACCAGCCCCAGCCGCGTCAGATTGGTCATGTTGGAGCGAAAATGGGTGGAATCGTGCCGCTGCCGACCGGTGTTCAAGCCCAGGGTCTCGATAATCCGATCCGTCACCTCGTCGAAGGTCGCCCCCACCGCCTTCGAGCCCACGACCCGCGCCCGGAAATACTCCAGGGTTCGCAGCGATAGGCCCGTCTCCTCCAGAGTCAGGCCGAGGGCGTAGTGGTAGCGCATATCAAAATGAAGCGACCCCATCAGTGCCTCGTCCGTCAGATCGAACATCTCCCTCAGCACCGAAAGGGATCCCAGAATCGCCACAGGAACGTTGGGCCGCCCCAGATTGGCATGATACAGGCCAGCAAATTCGCTCTCCGGGATCCTCTTCAGCACCCGAATGCGGAAATATGCGGCCAACTCAGATATTACCGGATTTAATTTCCTATTTCTCGATCGTGGGTTTCCACTCCCGGGCCAGGCGGTTGGCCTCTTCCAGTTGATCGGGGGCGAGGAGGGATTCGGCTTTTTCCCGCAGGGTGACGGCCCGTTGCTGGAACTCCCCAGGCTCCGCCTGTTCCGCCGCCAGATCCAGCCACATCCAGGCCTTGACCGGATCGGCCTTGGCCCCGCGACCGCGCAGTTGCATCCATCCCACGGTGAACTGGGCGGTCATCTCCCCTTGATCCGCCGCCCGCCGCAACCAGTGCAGGGCGGTGCGCAGGTGGCGCTCCATGCCCAGGCCGTTGTGGTAGGCCTGCCCCAGTTGATACTGGGCCGGGGCGAACCCCTTTTCCGCCGCCCGACGGAACCATTGCACCGCCTCCGCCTCGTCGCGCAACACCCCCAGACCATGCAAATAGGCGATTCCCACGCGGAATTGCGCCTCGACCTGGCCCGCCTCGGCCCGCGCCCGATACGCTCCCACCCATTCCTGGGGGCGTTTGGGATCGGAGGCGAAGCGTTGTTCCAGGGTGGGCTCTTCGCCGATTTTGAGCGCCCCCAACCGCCGCCATTTTTCCGCGACCTCCTCGCTGCGCCCCACCCCCATCCCCAGGGCGTAGAGTTCGGCCAATTTGCGTTGCGCCCCGCCGTGGCCCAGGTCGGCGGCGCGGAACAGCCCTTCCACTCCTTGGGTCACGTCCCGGGCGACGCCGCGCCCTTCCAGCAGCGCCAGGGCGAGGCGGAACATTCCCTCGGAATTTTCCTGAAACGCCGAACGGCTGAACCATTGGGCGGAGAGGGCGTCGCTTTGGGGGGGGCCCTCGCCGATGGCGTACATCCACCCCAGATTGTTCTGGGCTTCCGGTTCGCCCTGTTCGGCGGCCCGGCGGAACCAGTCCAGCGCCTCCGAGGGCGAGCGATCCACCCCCTCTTCCCCTTCGGCGAAAATCCGTCCCAGGGTCATTTGGGCGTGGATCTCCCCTTGTTCCGCCGCCTGGCGCAACAGCGCCATCGCCCGTTCCACGTCCCGGGGCGTCCCATCGCCGACGAGCAAGAGTTGTCCCAAGGCGGTTTGGGCCTGGGCCATGCCTTGGTCCGCCGCCTCCTCGTAGAGCCGGACCGCCTCGGTGGGATTGCGAATCAGGCCGCGACCGTTTTCCAGCATCCAGCCCAGATTGAACTGGGCCTTGGCGTACCCTTGGGCACTGGCCAGGACAAACCAGCGGGCCGCCTCCACGTCGTCCTGCTCCACGCCCTGGCCGTTGAAATACATCTCCCCCAGGTTGTTGCGGGCCTTGGCGTCGCCGGCGGCGGCCGCTTTTTTCAGCCAGTGGGCGGCCTCGGCGGAATCCCGAGCCACTCCCATGCCCCCCAGATGCATCAGCGCCAGCAAATTCATCGCCCGAAGGTCGCCGGATTCGGCGGCTTCGCGCAGCCGCTGCGCCGCCCGATGGTGATGTCCGGCAAGGTAGGCTTCCGTTCCCTCCTCATAGCTTCCGCCCCAACCGACGGCGGCGGACCAAGCCAGCGTCGCGCCCAGCAGCGCCCCTGCCGTCCTTCTGGCCATCCCAAGCCCGCTCAAGCGTTTCATGGTTCGCTCCTTCCCTCGATTCTGGCGGCGCGGGGCGGCGGGGGAAGCCCCCCTTCACCCTCCGGCGCGTTCGGTTTCATGACCCAGGGGAGAGGTCATCCCCCCAGATAGCAGGCCTGCACTTCCGGGTCGTCGAGCAGCTCCCCGCCGGTGCCGGAAAGGCGGATTTCGCCGTTGACCAGCACGTAGCCCCGATGGGCCAGGCGCAGGGCCTGACGGGCGTTTTGCTCCACGAGAAAAATCGTGGCCCCTTCCCGGGCGATGCGGTCGATGATGGCGAAGATCCGTTGGGTCGCCAGGGGGGCGAGACCCAGGCTGGGTTCGTCCAACAGCAGCAGCCGGGGGCGGCTGATCAACGCCCGACCGATGGCCAGCATCTGTTGTTCGCCGCCGGAGAGGGCACCCGCCCGCTGGCGACGGCGTTCCCGGAGAATGGGAAAATGGTCCCAAATCTGCTCCCACAGGGCCGCGTCCGCCGGTTGGCCGGGGGCTTCGCCCATGGCGAGATTTTCCTCCACGGTCATGGCGGGAAAGATGCGCCGCCCTTCCGGAACCTGCGCCACCCCTAAACGGGCGATGCGATGGGTGGGCAGCCCTGCCAAGTCTTGTCCGTCGAAAAGAATGCGCCCCTCCCGGAGGGGGGGGGCGGCGAAAATGGTCATGAGCAGGGTGGATTTTCCCGCCCCGTTGGCCCCGATCAGGGTGACGATCTCCCCGGCGCGAATGTGCAGCGTCACCCCCTTGAGGGCGATCACCGGACCATAGGCCGCCGTCACCCGCTCCAGTTGCAGCAGGGGCGGATTGGCGGGGACGGCGTGGGCGGCGGGGGTTCCCGTGGGGGTCACGACCGGGGGCTCCAAAGGGTTGGCGGGGGAGGGCGAGGAGGCGGAACCGTGTGTCCGATCTTCTCCTCTGTCTATAATACGCTTGCTGTCCCCTCAACGCCAATCGTCAACCGTTTTTCCCCCCCATCTCTCTTCCGACGCGAGTCCAGACGCCCCCCCATGTTCACCCTGTTCAAGCGCGCCGTGGAAAACTGGTTGTTGCCCCCCGGAATCCTGCTGCTGATGCTGGCGGCGGGCGTCTTGTTGTGGGGGCGGCGACCCCGCCTGGCCAAGGGGTTGATCCTCTCCACCCTGGTATTGGGCTATCTCCTGGCGACCCCGGCGTTTATCAAGCCCCTGGTTCGGATGGTGGAAACCTGGCCCGCCCTGAGCGACGAGGCGGCGCGGCGTTCGGGGGCGGAGGCCATCGTGATCCTGGGGTCGGGACGTTATCGCCACGCCCCGGAGTACGGTGGCGAGGATACCCTTTCCGGCGGGGGACTGGCGCGGGTGCGCTATGGGGCGCGGCTCCATCGTCTGACCGGACTGCCGGTGCTGGTCAGCGGCGGCAGCCCCTACGACGAGCCGGAATCGGAGGCGGCGATCATGAAACGGGTGTTGGAGGAGGATTTCCGCGTTCCGGTGCGCTGGACCGAGGGGCGTAGCCGAAACACCTGGGAAAACGCCCAGTTCAGCCGGGAGATGCTGCAACGGGAGGGGATCGGCAAGGTGTTGCTGGCCACCCACTCCAACCACATGGCCCGGGCGGTGGAGAGTTTTCGCCAGGCGGGGCTGGCGGTGGTTGCCGCGCCGACCATGTTGCCGGTGGATTACGACGAGGCGGCGGTGCTGGACTGGATGCCCCACGGCTACGACGGGGTGCGCTATCTGGCCCACGAACTGGCGGGAAGGCTCTGGTATCGCGGCGGGGGGAATTGAAGCGGATCAGGGGGCGGCGGTCGAGGCAAGCGTCGTACGCCGCCTTCTCGATGGAAATCCAGTCGGTTTACCCTGCCAATTGGCGGGCGAGGGAGCGTTGCCATTCGCTCAGACCCATGGCCAGGGAGGCGTCCAGCCACTCCGAGAAGCGGGATTCGATGCTGCTCATGGGCTCGGCGTAGTTGAATTGG
This sequence comes from Magnetococcales bacterium, assembly GCA_015231965.1. GTDB lineage: Bacteria > Pseudomonadota > Magnetococcia > Magnetococcales > JADGAP01 > JADGAP01. Next base: position 9,619 of record JADGAP010000087.1, read on the forward strand.
AAAAAGTCTGGAGAGGCTGGGCGAACATCCACCGCATCCGTTCCACTTCCATGTTCCCGTGGAATGCGAAATTGGGTAAAGCTGGTGGCGGCCATAATTCCCTTGTGAACTGGACCAAGACCGTGAAAAGCAACGATCCACTGGAAATGGTTGATGGTTCGAATGGTCAGCACGATGCTTGCGCTATGTCGCGATAAATCAGGAAGATATTTGTATCCACTTGCTATTTGCAGGATCTGATGGCGAAAGTAGTCTCTCTTCTTGGTTTTGTTCTCGTTGTAGGCGAAGGATGATGCGTAGTTTTGACCGGGAGGCGACGACTCCTTGAGTTGACTCTTCAAGTTTGCATCAAGTTCCTGAATACGCTTTGACGTGATACCTTCCAGATGAACGGAATGCGCAAAGACTTCATCCCTCCGCACCATCTCTTGATCACGCTTATTTTTGAGCAATTGCAGCCCGGAGGCTAGAATCTCGCTGGCGTGTCTGGCCTGCTGAACGCTTTGTTCGATACCCAGCGCCGTAAGAATGGCCTCCCGCTGAAGACGGGCGAAAAGGTCGCACAGGGGGCGCAAATCGCCCGCGTCGGCCTGCTCCAAGGCGTCGATATAGGGGGTGCGCTTGGCATCCCGAATCACCAGGGGGAAAAGACCCGCCTTCAGGAAAACGATGGTCGCCAGCGCCCGCGCCACCCGTCCATTGCCATCCTGAAAGGGATGAATTTGGGTGAACCGATGATGCAGGAAGGCCGCCAGAACCTCCGGCGGCGCTTTTTGCGCCTCCCATTCCCCGTACCAAGCGACCAGATGATCCATCTCCGTTTGGACGTGTTCCGGAGGGCAATACTCATGCATTCGGCCATCGGGACGGCGGGGATTATTGAGTTGTTTTTTATACTCCCCCTTGAGCAACGGAATTTGCACCGAACGCCCGTCCGGCGTCTGCGCCTCAATCGTATCCTGGTGTGCGGTAAAAGCCCCATGGAGCGAGCGGATGTCATGTTGGGAAAGGGGGTGCGCATTTTTGACGAAAGCGAACAACCCTTCGACCACGGTATAATGATCCTTGATCATGGCGGAGACGTGTTCCGCCTCGCCCCGCTCCAATCCTCCCCGATGGGCGATGAGGCTGGCTTCAATCCCCTGTTCGATCAATAGTTCGGTGACGCCCCGGTCCCAAACGTAAAGACGTTCGATGAGTCCGGTTTCAATGGCCCACTCCCGCTGCATCTTTTTAAGAAATTCCTGATATTCTCCAGACCCCTGCATGGCCTCCTTGCGCTCCAGCCACACCTCCCTCAAAGCACTCAATTCGGCGTTTTGTCCATAGGCGGACTCCGGAAGATTTTGTATGAAGATATACATCGAATGGATTAACCTCCCGTGGCCCGCCCTGGACAATCATCATTACAAAAAAGCTACCAAAAGACTGTAGACAATAACAAGCACAAATATATAGCACTTTTCATCTCTAATGGACCTCTATGGTCCGCCCTCCTTGGCAAGGGAAAAATTGGGCCGTGGGACGTGGGACGGTAGAGTTGTCGCCATTTATCCGGTCTCTTGGTGAGAGGTTTGTTTCCTCTCGGACCCTGATGGATCTCCGCGCATTCCCGACCTCAACAATCTCGCGGTCTGTCTGACCTTTGTCCATTTCAGGTTTTCGGGAATGACGGTCTCGTCCGTTCACGCCGTCACTTGTAACTTTCTCCTCGCACTCCGTGGCAGACTCCCAAGCTTGCGATTCCGCTTCCACGTTCGCGCACCATCTCGGGATGGGAGAAGAGCCGCTTGGCGCTGTGGTCATGGGCGCTCATTGAGGCGTCACCTCCTCCGACTCCCTTCGGCAAAAAGGGGCGTTCCAGCGGGCCAGGGGGAGGTTCCTCCCCCTGGCTCGCGCTTGAACGCCCCTGGTCAGGATTTCAAACCGACCCTCCCGGCGAACATGCCGCAGGGAGAAGCCAGCCATTCCTCAGTAGCGGTAATGTTCCGGCTTGTAGGGGCCGTTGGGGGCGACGCCGATGTAGGCGGCCTGCTCGGGAGTGAGTTGGGTGAGTTTGGCCCCGATGCGGCCCAAGTGGAGAGCGGCCACCTTTTCATCCAGATGCTTGGGCAAGCGGTAGACCCCGACGGGATATTTTCCGGGATTGTTCCACAGTTCGATCTGGGCCAGCACCTGGTTGGTGAAGGAGTTGGACATGACAAAGCTGGGATGGCCGGTGGCGCAGCCCAGATTGACCAGACGGCCTTCCGCCAGCACAATGATCCGCTTGCCGTCGGGGAAGATGACATGGTCCACCTGGGGCTTGATGTTCTCCCAGGGCAGGGAGCGGATGGAGGCGATGTCGATTTCCGAGTCGAAGTGGCCGATGTTGCAGATGATGGCCTGATTTTTCATGCGGTCCATGTGGGCGCGGGTGATCACCTGCAAATTGCCGGTGGCGGTGACAAAAATGTCTCCCAGGGCGCAGGCGTCGTCCATGGTGACGACACGGAACCCTTCCATGGCCGCTTGCAAGGCGCAGATGGGGTCGATCTCCGTCACCCAGACGGTGGCCCCGAGGCCGCGGAAGGCCTGGGCGCACCCCTTGCCCACGTCGCCGTAGCCGATGACGACGCAGATCTTGCCCGCGATCATCACGTCGGTGGCCCGCTTGATGCCGTCCACCAGCGATTCGCGACAGCCGTAGAGGTTGTCGAATTTGGACTTGGTCACCGAGTCGTTGACGTTGAAGGCGGGAACCCGCAGCGTCCCCTTGGCCAGCATCTCTTGCAGACGATGGACGCCGGTGGTGGTCTCCTCGGAGATGCCGCGAACGTCTTTCAACATGTCGGGATATTTGTCGTGCATCACCAGGGTGAGGTCGCCGCCGTCATCCAGGATCATGTTGGGGGTCCAGCCGTTGGGGCCGAAGATGGTCTTTTCGACGCACCACCAAAACTCCTCCTCGGTCTCGCCCTTCCAGGCGAAGACGGGGATCCCCGCCGCCGCGATGGCCGAGGCGGCGTGGTCCTGGGTGGAGAAGATGTTGCACGACGACCAGCGCACCTCCGCCCCCAGATCCACCAGGGTTTCGATCAACACCGCCGTCTGGATGGTCATGTGCAGACAGCCGCCGATGCGGGCCCCGGCCAGGGGCTTCCGGCCCTTGTACTCTTCCCGCACCGCCATCAGGCCGGGCATTTCGGTTTCGGCGATGGCGATCTCCTTGCGGCCCCACGGAGCCAGGGAGAGGTCGGCCACCTGGTAATCATGTCCGGAAGCGGTCGCCAGTTTCAAAGAGGCGGGAGGGGTCATGGAAGCGTTGCTCCTTGGTTCACGTCAGAGAATCGAAACAGGAGGGCGTCGCCGCCCCCCCTCGTGATGGAAAGTCGGGAAGATTACGCCCGCACCGAGGCGCGGAGGGCTTCCGCCTTGTCGGTGGCTTCCCAGGTGAATTCGGGCAGTTCGCGGCCGAAGTGGCCGTAGGCGGCGGTCTTTTGGTAGATGGGCCGCAGCAGGTTCAGCTGTTGGATCACCGCCTTGGGGCGCAGGTCGAAAATGTCGCCCACCAGTTTGGCGATCTGCTCATCGGGGATGAGCCCGGTGCCGAAAGTTTCCACCATCATCGACACCGGCTTGGCCACGCCGATGGCATAGGCCACCTGAACCTCGCAACGGGAGGCCAGTCCCGAGGCGACGATGTTCTTGGCGATGTAGCGCCCCATGTAGGCCGAGGAGCGGTCCACCTTGGAGGGATCCTTGCCGGAGAAGGCCCCGCCGCCATGGTGGCCGGTTCCGCCGTAGGTATCGACGATGATCTTGCGTCCGGTGAGGCCGCAGTCTCCCACCGGTCCGCCGATGACAAAGCGTCCCGTGGGGTTGATGAAATATTTGATCCCCCCCTTGACCAGTTCCCGCGGCAGCACCGGGCGGATGATTTCGTCGATCACCCCCTCCTCGATGGCGGCGTGGGAGACCTCCGGGGCGTGCTGGGTGGAGATGACCACCGTCTCCACGTGGTCGGGCCTGCCGTTGACGTAGGCGATGGTGACCTGGGATTTGGCGTCGGGGCGCAGCCAGGGCAGCAGGCCGCTCTTGCGCACCTGGGCCTGCCGCTCCATCAACCGGTGGGCGTAGAAGATGGGGGCGGGCATCATGGCGGGGGTTTCGTCGCAGGCGTAGCCGAACATCAGCCCCTGGTCGCCGGCCCCCTGGTCGAGGTCGAGGCCCCGCCCTTCGTCCACCCCCTGGGCGATGTCGGGGGATTGCTTGTCCAGGGCCACCAGCACGCCGCAGGAGGCACCATCAAAACCGATCTCCGAGGTGTTGTAGCCGATGTCGGTGATGGTGGTGCGGGCCGCGTGGGCGTAGTCCACCGTCGCCGAGGTGGTGATTTCGCCGGCGAGGATGACGAAACCGGTCTTGACCAAGGTTTCGCAAGCGACGCGAGCAGTGGGATCCTGGGCCAGGATGGCGTCCAGGACGGCATCCGAAATTTGATCGGCCACCTTGTCGGGGTGCCCCTCGGAGACCGATTCGGAAGTGAAGAGATAGTCGCGAGCCATGGGACGAACTCCTGGAAAACGGCGGGGGGCGTTGCCAGCCCCGGAGGCCGGGTGGGGAACGGGGAAAAACAGCCGTTGGCGGATCAAATGGGCAATTTTAGCAGGTTTTTACGTCAACAGGAAAGAGGCGTCACGCCAGGGGAAATCCCTCGCCGAGGATCTCCCGCAGCCACGCCCCGAGAAAGGCGGACGAGGAACCCTCGTGATCCTGTCGCAACACCCGTTGGGCGACCTCGGCGGCCTCCCGCCGGGGCAAGGCCCGAACCAAGCGGCGAACCAGTGGGGCGTTGAGGGCGTTGAGGGAGAAGGTCCGGGCTCCCAGCCCCAAAAGCAGGGCCAGGCCCTTGGGGTCGGAGGCCATTTCACCGCACACCGAGACCGGAATGCCCCGGGCGGCGGCGGACTCCAAGGTCATGGCGATGAGCCGCGCCACCGCCGGATGGGTGGAATCGTACAAATAGGCGACGTTGCGGTCACTCCGATCAGCGGCCAGGGCGTACTGCACCAGATCGTTGGTTCCAATGCTGAAAAAATCCGCCGATTCCGCCAGTTGGGCGGCGCACAGGGCGGCGGAGGGAATCTCCACCATCACCCCCACCGGCAGCGAGACGGCGTGGGTGAGCCCCTCCCGCTCCAGCGCCTCCCGCGCCTCCTGCAACAGGCAGCGGGTCTCGATCAACTCCGGCAGGCCGGAGATCATGGGCAGGAGGAGGCGCACCCGTCCCGAGCCGGAGTTTCCCCCCGCCGCCTCGGCCACCCCCAAATCCC
>JADGAP010000088.1 GCA_015231965.1 Magnetococcales bacterium
CCTTCGCGGGGGCAGGCTCTGGACCCGCCAGGGGGATGATCCCCCTGGACCCGCAATCCATTTTACGAATCCTCGTTCTATTTAGCTTGATCAATTTTGAATTGGAATTGCTATAAAACGAGATTGGAACGACTCTATTCGACGCCCGGACGCCCGTCAGGGGAAAAACAAGATGGATCGGGCTCCATCAACGCGGAACCAGCCAAGTCGCCAACCCGACGATCACCCCGATCAGCGTCAATAGCACCCCCAGCAAGTTCATCCACAACTTCCGCCGCTCCTGACGACGACGTTTGTTGATCTCCGGCGCGGCGGCCATCCAGTGGGCGTGAATCTCCGTCAATTGCGCCACATGGGGCCGGATCTCCTCGACGTATCGCTCCCGATTTTCCGGGGAAATTTCGCCGATCTCATTTTTGATCCGTTCCAATTGCATGGTTTGGACCACATATTCCGAAATATCCTCGGTAATGATGGCTGAGGAAAATTCCTTCTGAAAATCCTCCAGCTTCTTCAAAATAAGAATGATCGGGGCCTCCGCGGCATCATACCGAGCCCGTAGAATATGATTTTTCGCCCGTTCGAGCCCATCAATGTCCTTGGAAGTCATGTACTCCAGCACATGATGTCCGGCGTAGCGCAATTCGTTGATCGCCGGAATGCCCAATCCACTGCCCACCCGTTCCGCCGCCTTGATCTCTTTTTCCGCAAGGTCGAAAAGATCTTTCACTTCCTGGATCTTTTTATCATCGTCCGACATGCACATCTCCCCGCGCCCTGTTCCCAGACTCCGGCGCATAACGTCTTCCAGCGTACAGGGGAGAGGAACCCGAAATCGTGCGCCACGAAATCGACTGGGCGGCCTAACCCATCAAGCCTGGTCAAACCGATGGGCGAGAACGGCCTTTTTGTCGGCCTGAATTTCCTCGGCGGTGTGGTAGAGCCCCATTTGCAAACGAACGTTGCCCCGGGCCAAATGACCCACCGTTTCGCGAACATACCGCTCCCCCCGGCGCGCCATCTCCGCATCCGTGGGAATGGGGGTGAACATCACCCGCTTGCTATGACGGTACAAATCCCGCAGGGATTCAAGGAGTCTCATGCTGAGAGCCTTCGGCTGGCTAGATTAGGATCAACAGCCAGTAGACTATCACATGAATCTAACTGGAAGCAACTGGAACAAACTGGAACAAACTGACCAACTTGGCAAACTCACCGACTGGATCGCGCGCGCTCCACGAATGAAATGCACGGACCTCCCCAAAAAGACTCATCACCCGGAGGCCCACCTCGGCGGCGCAAGGAAGGGGGCGCGGCTCACATCAGGCGGGTGAGGGCCTCCTTGGTGTAGGGGATCACCTCGTCGAGGGCACCGCGGCGCATTTTGTTGGCCCACTGGGGATCGGAGAGCAAAATCCGCCCGACGGCGGCCAGGACGAATTCGCCGTTATTGAAGCGGCGGATCAGTTCATCCACGCCGGTGGCGTTGGCCCCGGACCAGCGCACGTCGTCCAGACCGATGCTGCCCACGGTGATGGCCGGCTTCCCGGTGATTTTTTGCGTCCACCCCGCCAGATTCCAGTCCGAACCGGGAAATTCCGCCTCCCAGTAGCGCCGGTTGCTGGCGTGGAAAAGGTCCACCCCCGCCTGGGAGAGGGGGAGCAGGAGTCGTTCCAGGGTCGCCGGATCAGGGGCCAGACGGGCGGAAAAATCCGTCGGCTTCCACTGGGAAAAGCGGAAACAGACGATAAACTCCGGCCCCACCGCCCGCCGCACCGCTTCCACCACCTCGACGGCGAAGCGCAACCGATTCTCCAAGGAGCCGCCGTATTCGTCCTCCCGCCGATTGGTGAACTCCCACAAAAATTGATCGATGAGATAACCGTGGGCGCCGTGGATCTCCACCCCGTCGAAGCCGCAGGCCTGGGCATGGCAGGCGGCGTCGGCGTAGGCCGCGATCACTTGGTGAATCTCCGCCACGCTCAGGGCGACCCCCGGATGCTGGCCATGGATCAACGCCACCGACGAGGGACCGCACCCGGGAACCGTCGGGTCCGGCTCCATGCCCGGCTGACGGGCCAAGCCGACGTGCCAGATCTGGGGCATGATCTTGCCGCCAGCGGCGTGGACCGCCGCCACCACCCGCCGCCACCCCGCTTGCGCCCGGGGATCGTGGAGATTGGGGCAGCGAGGGTAGCCGCTGGACGCGGGATGGTCGATCACCACCCCCTCGGTCAGAATCAGACCGATCCCCCCCTCCACCCGGCGGCGATAGTAGTCCGCCACGTCCTCCCCGGGAATCCCCTCCGGGCAAAAGGAGCGGGTCATGGGGGCCATGGCCCAGCGGTTGGGAAAGGTCACGCCCTTGAAGGTCCAGGGGGTGAAAAGGGGTTCCAAATCCAGACTCATGAGGAGGCCTCCCACGGGTTCGACCCAAAGCGGCGCGGCGCGGCGGCGCGGCTCAATGGCTCCGCCCCGCCGGTTGTTCCCAAAAACCGGGCTCCGCCACCGGATCTAGATGCCCCAGACTCCAGGGGCGCCCTTCCAGGGGGCGGAAAAGCAAAATGTAGGGCTTGCCCTCCAGGGTCAACTGGCGCATTCCCCGCTCCCCCTTTTTCATCGCCTCGACGGCTTCGAGAAAGGCCGGGGCCGCGGTGATGCTGGAGGCGGCGCGGAGATAATCCTCCCACTTTTCCGCCGGGGCGAAATCCCCCAACTCGGGATTTTTATCGGGATGGCGCTCCGCCTTGAGATGGAAGTCCACCGGATGACGATTGTCCGCCACCACCAACCCCCGAGCGTCGAGAATGAAATACCGCCCCTCCTCGTCGTGATCCGGGGTTTTGGCCTGGGGCGCGGCGAAGGAATAATCGTGGGTGGAGACGATGGTTTGATACACCCCCAGGGGAACCTCGTAGTGGAAAAAGGCGGGGCGGGATCCCTCCGGCAGAATCACCGGGGCGACGAAGGCGCTCACCCATTGCAGGGAGTCGGGGGACATGTAGGGCTCGGTCATCAGCACCCCATCCGGCGCCATGGCAAACGCCGCGTCGAAGAAGGGGGCGTCCTGCTCCTCGTGGGAAAAATTCACCGGTTGTTCCGCCTCCCCGTGGACCACCCGCAGATGCTCCTGCCCGTCCCGATCCACCAAACAGGCCTCGCCAATGGGAAAACGCCGCTGCAAGCTCATCACCCACGCCTCCATGCGCTGACGCAGCTCCGTCTGCCTGGGGGTGAGGAGAATCTGACCCAGGGAATCGAAACGGTTCGCCTTGGACTCCTCCAAGGTGAAATATTCCTGGAACATTTTCAGTTTCAACGCGGAGCGGATGCCGGAGCGGGCCTCCTGGTGAAACATGTGGATGCGAAAGAGCATCATGTCCACCTGTCGCTCCGCCTGTTTCACCGCCTCGACGGCATTGGCGGCGGGGGCGGCGCTGGCGGGCGCGACGTCCCCCCCCGGCCACAGCCACACCGCGCACGCCATGGTCACGAAAGCCTTCCCTTGCTTTGACCGCGCCATGATCCATCCTCCCCCCGCGTTCTGGAAAATCAGGCGCGATCCGCCTGACGCCGCGTCCCGGTCTTGAACCTCGCCGGGTGGATATTATAGTAGTTCCAGTTCAGAATTGCACATCAAGTCAAACGGTGCCTGGTGGTGCAACCAACTTTATAACGACGAAAACGTCATTCCCGCGAAGGCGGGAATCCAGGAAAGCCGATCAGAGAGTGGCTCCCTTCAAACAAACGGAAAAGGGGCTTAATTTCCCATGACGATGTCTGTAGTTCCCTCCACCGCCCCTGGATTCCCGCTTTCGCGGGAATGACGTTTTCGTGGGGGAAAAGTTGGTTGCGCATCCCAAGCGCCGCTTGACGTTGTGTGCAATTTTCAGATGGGAAACCATACCCTATCTGATTTATGAATAAAACGGGCTTACGGGATGCGCGAAAAATCCAGCAGAAAGGGCCGGGAAAACTCCTTGCGCATTTTGTAGCCCGCGTTGAAGACCGCGATCTGGGCCGGGAGTTTCCCGCCGGGAGGAAAGACCACATCCTCCGGATCATCGGCGACGGCGAGGGCGCGGGCCATTTCCACGGTCCAGCCCCCCTCCTTCCACTCCCCCTTGGCCTGGACATGCCCCCGACTGCCGCTGGGGGACGCCGCCGCCAGCTTTACGCCGGGCAGGATCTCCTCGGGGCTTGAGCCGGGATTGGGGGTGAACTCCCACCCCGCCTGCCCGGCATCGAAGGCCTTTTGAATGTAGACCGGTTGTCCCTTCCGCTCGTAGACCACCGCTGGCTCCAGCGGTTTGGTGGAATAGCGGTGGATCATGTCGTCGGCCACCCCCGCCTTGTCGCTGCGCCCGGCGCTCCACAACCAAAGATCGGTCTGATAGGTGGCGCCGGAAATCATGCACGCATGAAAATCGCCGCCGATGGGAAAGCGCACCGCCAGCATGTCATCCTTCCTGCGCCCCTTGCGAAAGGCCCCGCCGTTTTTTTGCCAGGGTTTGTAGACATCGTCCTTGGCGTCGTCGCGCCAGCGCACCGTCAGATACAAACGCCCCTGAAACACCCCCGCCAGCAACTCCGTCTGGGGGGTCCACTCCTTGAGGGAACTCTCCCGGGGAGCCCGCCGGGCCTTGGCGGACGATTTTCCCTCTGCCGCCTCCGCCGTCTCCGCCGCTTCGGGTTCGTCACCGCTGTCCTCGGGAAAGGTTTCGATGGGCGTGGGCGACCCCGCCCCCAGGGCGGGCCACTCCTGCCAGGAGCCGTCCAGCGTCGGGGCGGCGGTCAGGGGCCACACGGGAATCTCCCGCCCCCCCTCCGCCCACGCCGACGCCGACGCCAGAAGCGCCGCCGCCCCCAACGCCATGCCGTGAAATGGTCTGAACATCGCGACGCCCATGCGGGAGAATCCTTTCCCCGAACCCTTGGCGACATTGAATCGAGGATTACTCACCCAACGACATCCCCGCCCCGGCGTCCGCATGGCTGGACGACGCCATCAGGGCGCGCAACGCCTTTTCCACGCACAGGGCCTCCTCCACCAGGGCCTCCACCATGAAATCCGCCCCATCCACCCGCCCGGAACGACCCATCATCTCCAATTGATAACACATTTCGCCCAAATCATGGGCCCCAAATTGACGGGCACCCCCCTTGAGGGTGTGGGCCGCCCGTTTCATCCGCTCGCCGTCCCCCAGGGCGGCGGCCTGTTGAAACTCCTCCAGCCGTCCCGGCAACAGGGAGAGAAAGGCCTCCACCACCATGGGAAAATCCTCCCCCAACTCCTGTTGCAGACCGGCCAGTTCGTTGAGATCGACGGCGGGATTTTTCCGCGTCGGCTCCATGGGGGTGGGTTCGGCAGGCTGCAACCACCGATGGATGGCCGCCCGCAACGTCGTCCCCTTGACCGGCTTGGCCAGATAGTCATCCATGCCAGCGGCGAGGCATTTTTCCCGGTCGTCCTTGAGGGCGTAGGCGGTGAGGGCGATGACCGGGGTGCGGCGCGGCGCCGACGTTTCCGCCTCCCAGGCGCGAAACCGGCGGCAGACCTCGAAACCGTCCATCTCCGGCATCTGGCAGTCCAGCAACACCAGATCGAAAGGTTCCCGGGTCAGGCGTTCCAGGGCCTCCTGGCCGTTGGCGGCCAACTCCGGTTGCACCCCGACGCGCCGCAACATCCCCTGCACCACCTCCCGATTGACCGGATCGTCCTCCACCACCAGCAGCCGCAAATCCCGGGGCAGGGGGGGATCCTCCTCCAGGTTCGCCGCCGCCGGGGCCCCCGGGGGAAGGCCCAACCCGTGCAGGGAGGGCTCCACCAGACCGTGATGCGGCGGATCAAAAGGAATTTCCAAGGTAAAGACGCTGCCCTGCCCCAGGGTGGAGCGGGCGTGGACCGCGCCGCCCATCAACTCCGCCAGCCGCCGACAGATGGAGAGCCCCAACCCCGCCCCGCCAAAGCGACGGGTGGTGGATTTCTCCGCCTGGGTGAAGGGCTGAAACAACGTCTCCAGCCGATCCGCCGCGATGCCGATGCCGCCGTCCCGCACCGTGATGCGGGTGCGCCAGGGTTGACCGGACTGGGGGGCGGGCTCCAGGGTGACGGTGATGCGCCCCTTTTCGGTGAACTTGACGGCGTTGGAGAGCAGATTGACCACAATCTGTCGCAGTCGGAAGGGATCCCCCCGCACCCGCCGGGGCGTTCCCCGCGCCACCTGGAGTTCCAGCGGCGTCCCCTTGCGCCGGGCCGGCTCCTCGAACATTCGCACCGCCTCCTCCAGCAGTTGGGGCAGCACGAAATCCACCGGCTCCAACTCCACCTTGCCCGCCTCGATCTTGGAAAAGTCCAGGATGTCGTTGATGATGGCCAGCAGCCCCTCCCCCGAGGCGTAGATGGTTTTCAGCTTGCGCCGCACCGGCTCGTCCCGCACCTCCTCCAGGGCCAGCTCGGCCATGCCCAGGATGGCGTTGAGGGGGGTGCGGATTTCGTGGCTCATCACCGCCAGAAAATCCCCCTTGGCCCGGTTGGCCTCTTCCGCTTCCCCCAGCGCCTGCTCCAGCGAATGGGTCATGCGCCGTTTTTCGGTGACGTCGCGGATGGTCAGGCAGTACCCCGCCAGCCGCCCCTGGGCGTCGACGATGGGGGAGACCCGTCCTTCCAGATAACGGGTCTCCTCGGCCTGCACCCGGCGGGCCTCGAAAAGATGCTCCCCCCGCTGCCGCGCCTCCTCGATCAGGGCGTCGAAGCGGGCGTCCTCCAGCCCCGCCTCCAGATGCAGCTCCCGCGCCGAGCGCCCGATGGCCCGCTCCCGAGGGATGCCCAGCAGCACCTCGGCCATGGGATTGTAATATTGCACGTAAAAATCCCGGTCCGAGGCGACGATGCCCAGATCGGTGGCGGAGCGCAAAATGTTGTCGAGGTAGATCCCCTTCACCCCCAGGGCGAGCTCCGACTCCCGCCGCCGCGCCTCCGAGGCCTCCAATTCCAGGGCGTAGCGCAAGGAGCGGCGCAGACTCTCGGGATTGAGCCGGGCCTTGGTCAGATAGTCCACCGCTCCGGATTTCATCAGCGAAACCGCCGTCTCCTCGTCGCCGAAACCGGTGAGGAAGACGACCGGCGTTCTGACGCCCCCCCGCTGCATCTCCTCCAACAGCTCCAGGCCGGTGCGCTCCCCCAGCCGGTAGTCGAGAAAGACCAGGTCGAACGCCTCGCCGTTCAACATCCCCCAGGCCTCGTCGAAGGCCCGAGCCACCGTCAAATGGCAGGAGCGCCCCTCCATCCCCCGGAGTAAATGGCGATGGAACACGGTGACGTCTTCCGAGTCGTCATCCACCAGCAACAAGCGCAACGGGAGGAGGGAGGAGGAGCTCATGAGAGGCGGCCTTCCGGCAGTTCGACGATTTCAAACCAGTAGCGCCCCATGGCCCGCACCACTTCCACGAATTCGGCGAACTCCACCGGCTTCTTGATGTAGGAGTTGGCCCCACAGCGGTAGCTGCGCAGCACATCCTCCTCGGCCTTGGAGGTGGTCAGCACCACCACTGGAATGTGGCTCAATTCGGGTTTGGCGCGAATTTCCAGCAGCGCCTCGCGGCCATCCTTGCGGGGCATGTTGAGGTCCAGCAGGATCACCCCGGGACGGGGGGAGCGGGCGGGGTCGGCGTACACCCCCTGGCGCAGCAGATATTCCATCAGCTCCTCGCCATCCCGCACCCGGTGCAGATGGTTGAGGACGTAGGATTTGCGCAACGCCTTGACGGTCAACAAATAATCGTCGTCGTCGTCCTCCGCCAGCACGATGACGATGGGACGCTTGCCCGTCCCGGGCTCCTTGATGGAGCCTTCCTGGCCATTCGACTCGCCGTTCATTTCGACGCATCCCCTTGGGGGGCTGGGGTTGGGGGGGGAGATTGCTGGACCAGGGCCGGGGCCGGGGCTCCGAAGGGCACCGCGAGGGGGACGACGGGGAGGGTCAGGATCAAGCGCGCCCCCCGGCCCGGCTCGCCCCGGGCGGCGAGAAGACCGCCGTGGCGCTGGGCGATGCGTTGGCAGATGGTCAACCCCATGCCCACTCCGGGATAGTCATCTTGCCCGTGCAGCCGTTGAAAGGGGAGAAAAATCTTCTCCTGATATTTTTCGCCGAAACCGATGCCGTTGTCCGCCACCTCGATCACCACCCGATCCCCCTCGACCCGACCCGCGACCTCGATCTCCAGGGGGACGCCGGGGCGATGGAACTTGACGGCATTATCCAACAATTGGCGAAACAGTTGAAGCAATTGATAGGGATCTCCGGTCAACGGGGGAAGCTCGGCGATGCGAATCCCCCCCCCGACGGCGGCCAAGGAGTCTTGCCACGCCGCCGCCGCCTCTTTCATCAGGGCGGTGGGCTCCACCGGACGGAAGGGGCGCCCCCGGGTGGAAAGCTGGGAATAGACCAGCAGATCGTCGATCAGCCGTTGCATCCGGTGGGCCGCCCGTTGCATCCGCTCCAGATAAAAGCGCCCCTCCTGGTTCAGGCCAGCGGTGAACTCCTCCCGCAGCAGGTCGCCGAAGGTGACGATCTTGCGCAGCGGCTCCTTGAGATCGTGGCTGGCGACGAAGGAGAACTGGTCCAACTCGTCGTTGGAGCGGCGCAGCTCGTCCAGGGTGCGATGCAGCGCCTCCTCGGCCCGCACCCGGGCGGTGATGTCGTGGAACGCCACCACCACCCCCTCGATCCCGCTCTGCCGCACGATGGGCGAGGCGATGAGGTTGACCGGCAGGGGCGAGCCATCCTTGCGCCAGAACACCTCGTCGCCGCGAATGGAACCTTCGCTCTGGTGCAAAATGCGATGTACCGGGCACGCCTCCAACTCCGGCCCGTTGGCGTGGTGATGGAACATGTGGTGGGCGTCCTGGCCGAGGAACTCCGCCTCGCTCCATCCCAGCAGCTCCGCCGCCGCCTTGTTGACGAAGGAGATGCGCCGTCGGCGGTCGGTGACGAAGAGCCCCTCTCCCATGGTGGCGGCGATCTCCCGCAGCCGCCGCTCCCGTTCCACCAACGCCTCTTCCGCTTGGCGGATATTGGTGATGTCGCGAAAAATGGTGTAGAGGAAAAGCCGCGCCCCCAGCCGCAAACTTTGCACCGTCACCAGAACATGGCGAATCTCCCCCTGGCGGGTGCGATGGCGGGTTTCAAAGTCTAACCGCCGCCCCTCTTCTCCCACCAGCATTCCAATTTTTCCCCGGGTGATCTCCGGGGTTTCCACCGCATCCACGTCGGCCACGGTGAGGCGGGCGAAGGCTTCCCGGGTATAACCCAGTTGTTCGTGGGCCGCCCGGTTGAACTCGACGAAGCCCGCCGTTCGGGGATCGATGAGCAACACTCCGTCAGGGGAGAGTTCAAACAGGGTGCGGTAGCGCCGTTCGGCGTCGGCCAGGGCCTGATCCTCCACCTTGCGCCCGGTGACATCCCGGCCGATGGCGTAGACCACCCCCTTCGCCATGTCCGGGCGGGAGCGCCAGGAGAGCCAGACGATGCGCCCATTTTTGCACCGGTAACGGTTTTCAAAATCCATCACCTCCCCGCCGCGAACCAACACCCCCATCGCCTCCACCGTCCGCTCCCGGTCGTCGGGGTGGACGAAGTCGATGAAAGGGCGGCTTTTCAACTCGGCCAGGGAGTAGCCCAGGCTCAAGGCGGCGGGGTTGACGGTGACGAAATAGCCCTCGAAGGAGACGATGCAGACGATATCCCGGGTCAGTTCCACGATCCGAGCCGTCTCCGGCGCAAAGGGGGAGAACAGGGAAAGATTGCCGGAATCAGGCGCGGCCATGGTCACTCTCCTCTGCGGCGGCAATCTCCCGCGCCCGGGGCGGAACCAGGGGCAGGGTGACGACGAATTGCGCCCCCTCGCCGGGGCGGGAGCGAGCGGTCAGAGTTCCTCCATGACGATGGACGATGCGCTGGCAGATGGCCAGCCCCATCCCCGTTCCCTCGTAGGACTCCCGACCGTGGAGACGCTCGAAGGGTTGAAAAATTTTGTCGAGATATTTTTCGTCGAAGCCGATGCCGTTGTCGCTGAAGAGGATCTCTACCCGGTCCGGGGGGAGGGGGCGGACGCTCACCGTCACCCGGGGGGGGCGTTCGATCGTGTGGAACTTGAGGCCGTTGGAGAGCAGATTTTGGAACAACTGGCCCATCTGGGTGGGGTCGGCGTGGATCTGCGGCAGAGGGGAGACGGAGACCGTCCCGCCGCTGGCGCGCAGCCGGTCGTCCACCATGATCAACGCCTCCTGCATCACCTGATCCAGGGCCAGGGGGACGAAGGGCTGGGCCCGGGTGGACACTCGGGAGTAGTTCAGCAGATCGTCGATCAACCGTTGCATGCGCAGGGCGGCGTTTTTCATCCGCTCCAGATAGTCCCGCCCCTCTCCCTCCAGCAGGTCGGCGTAGTCCTCCTCCAGCAGATTGCCGAAGGAGATGATTTTGCGCAGCGGCTCCTTGAGATCGTGGCTGGCGACGTAGGCGAAACGCTCCAGCTCCTCGTTGGAGCGTTGCAACTCCTCCATGATGCGCAACAGCTCCCGCTCCAACCGCCGCCGTTCGGTCACGTCCTGAATCTGCTTGACGAGGTGGACCGGTCGCCCCGCCTCGTCCCGCACCAGCGAGACGCTCAGGGCGCACCACACCTCCCCCCCGTCGCGGTGCAGATAACGCTTTTCCAATTGATACGCCACAATCTCCCCCGCCAGCAGACGCCCCGCCAGGTCCAAATCCTGGGCCAAGTCGTCGGGATGGGTGAGGGAGGCAAAATCGAGATTCAGCAACTCCAGCTCGGCATAGCCGAGCATGTCGCACAGTGCGGCATTGACCCGCAGCAGCCTTCCTTGCGGAGAGGCCAGGGCCATGCCGTGGGCCGCCGCCTCGAAGGTGGTGCGAAACAGGGATTCGCTCTCCATCAACTGGGCCTGGCTGGCCTGCCGTTGGGCCTCCCGCTGGATCACCGCCCCGGTGAGGGAGCCCAACGCCCCGGCGACGGCGGTGATTTCGTCCCCCCCGGGGCGGTGAATCTCCTCCAGGTCGAGCCGGATGGCGGGGGTGAAGCGCAACCCCTCGGCGAATTCCGTCGCCACCCGACCCAGCAACGTCACCCGGCGGCTGATGGAGAGCAGCCACGACCCGAGAAAGAGATACATCGCCAACGCCAGGGCGGTGAAGGCCCCAATCCAGGCCACCCCCATCTCCCGCAGGGAGAAGGCGAAGGATTCCGCCTGGTGCAAAATCACCAACTCGGGCACCGCGCCCGTCGCCGCGTCCCCCCACGTCGCCCCTCCCCGGCGGTAGCGCACCCCGTGGATCACGAGATCGTTCCCCTTCGCGGGCGGAGGCCCCATGCCCCCTCCCAGGGAACTGGCGGCGACCCGCCCCGACCAGGTGAGCAGCAATTCGGTCTGAGGCAGGGCGTTGTTGAGCAACAGGGCGTTGTCCATGGCCTTGAACAGGATCAAGCGGCCCATCCCCTCCTCGCCCCCCAGCCAAACCGGTTGGACATAGTAGCGATAGAGCAACCCCGTCGCCTCGTCGAAATACCAGCCGATGGGGGCGTTCAAGGCGACGACGTCGCGCAGGGCGGGCAGGCCGCCCTTGTGACGAAAGAGAACCTCCCCTTTTTGGCAAGCGGCCAGAATGTGCTGAAAATCCCCGGTGTCGTCCAGCGAGGTGATGAGGCTGTTGAGTTCGGACCAGCGGATTTTGGGATTTTCCAGGATCCGGCCATACTCCACCCGGGCCTTGAACTGAATGGCCCGCACCTCCCAATCCCGCTCCAGGGCGGTCATGCGCTGCTGGTAAAAATGGACGGTGAGCTCCATCTCCGCCGCCAGCGCCTCGTCCTGGGCGCGGAGCTGGTTCCAGGCGGTAAAACCGCTGATCACCACCACGAAGACCACCAGGGCGGCGGCGATGCGGCGCGTCGCCTGCCGCACGATGTTCTTGCGCGGCGCGGCGGGTGGGGCGTCGGATGGAACGGAGTTCACTCTTTTCGTCCCGCCCAGCGGTCATCCACCATGGATTCCAGCTTCAGCGCCTGGGCCTGGGGGTCGCCGGGGGAGGCCCCGTGGAAAAAGGCGTCGGTCTCCTGGAGCTGCTGGGTGGAAAACCGTCCATCCTTGCTGAACGCCCGGGGATATTGGTTCAGGCTGTAGACCAGCGAACGCTTCTCCTCGGGATCCTCGACGCCCAACGCCGCCACCACCTCCTCGGCGGCGTGGCTGGCGATATACCCCAGGGAGCGCCGCAACATGTCGGTCATGCGACGCACCTTCTCCGGATGCTGGGTCACGGTGTCGGGACGGGCCGCCAGGGCGGCGTGGAGAAAACCCGCCCCGGGAACCCGCCGACCGATGTCCGGGTCTGAAAGACTGGCGAGAAAAAAGACCCTCCCCTGCTCCAACAGACGGGAGGCGTAGGGTTCGTCGCCCATGATGGCGTCCACCCGTCCGCTCATGATTTGCGACGATTGTTCCTCCCAACTTTGCCCAGCGGGAAGAATGCGGGCCTCGTTGGGGGGAACGCCGTCGGAGGAGAGGAGCAACTCGGCCAACTGCTGAGAGGTGGTTTTGCTGGTCATCGAACTGGTGTTGACCCCGATCACCCGTCCCTTGAGATCGGCGATGCGTTTCACCTGATCCTTGAGTTCGGAACGCACCATCAGAATGAAGAGGGGCAGATCGTTGACCGGCATCAGGGTGACCACCCCTTCGCCGTGGGCCCGCAGGGACTGGTGAGCGGGAACCCCGGCCACCGCGAAATCGCTGTTGCGGGTGGCCATCTGCTTGAGGGCGACGCCGCCGCCGCCGGTGTGCAGCAGGTGCATCTCCACCCCCTCGGCCCGGTCCGCCCCGATCTTGGGAATCAGATCCACCGGCAGATAGGAGATGTTGCGCGGCCCCGGGACGCTGACCGTGATCTTTTCCAACTTGCCCGCGGCGGCGGAAGGCGGCGGCGCGGGCTCCCCGGACCAGGCGGCGGGAGCGAGGGCGACCGCCGCTCCCAGCAGGGCGAGGCGGGCGAGAACGAGGCGGCGGGACGTGGGCTCGGTCATGGAAAATCTCCCCTCAATCGCCAAACAGCCGGGCGATGGTCGCAACGTTGGGGGGGAAGGCCGCCCCCGCCTCGGTGACAATGGCGGTGATCAGCTCCGCCGGGGTGACGTCGAAGGCGGGATAACGCACCTTCACCCCTTCCGGGGCGATGCGCTGGCCCGCGATGACGGTGATCTCTTCCGCCGAACGCTCCTCGATGGGAATGTGCGCCCCGGTGGGGGTGGCCCGGTCGATGGTGGAGAGGGGGGCGGCGACGAAAAAGGGGAGGCCGTGGCGTTGCGCCAGCACCGCCACGGTGTAGGTGCCGATTTTGTTGGCGGCGTCGCCGTTGGCGGCGATGCGGTCGGCCCCCACCACCACCGCGTCCACCTCGCCGTGTTTCATCAGATGCCCCACCATGTTGTCGGTGACCAGGGTGACGTCGAAGCCGTCCCGCATCAGCTCCCACGCGGTGAGACGCGCCCCCTGGAGATAGGGCCGGGTTTCGTTGGCGATGACCCGCAACCGCCGACCGCTTTCCCCGGCGGCCCGAATCACCCCCAGCGCCGTGCCGAAATAGCCCCCGGTGGCCAGCGCCCCGGCGTTGCAGTGGGTCATGATGGTGAGTGTGCGGTCGCCAACATCCGGCAGCAGCGCCGCCCCGTGAAATCCCATGGCCCGGCAGGCGGCGAAATCCTCTTCCCGAATGCGATGGGCCTCCTCCAGCAACCGCTGGGGCAGGGTTGGGGGATCTCCGGCCGCGATCAGCGGGGCCATCCGATCCAGCGCCCAGGCCAGATTGACCGCCGTGGGACGGCTCTTGCGCAAAAGGTCCAACCCTGGTGCCATGGATTCCGCCGTGGGGGGGATTCCCGCCGTCGCCAGACGAAGGGCCTCCACCGCCACCCCATACGCGGCGGCGCATCCGATGGCCGGAGCGCCCCGCACCACCATGTCGCGAATGCCGTCCGCCACCTCGGCGGCGCTGCCAAAGGTCAGATGGACCTCCCGCTGGGGCAAGAGACGTTGATCCAACATGCGCACCCGTCCCTGCTCCCAGACGGCGGTGTCAAAGGCTTTCATCAAGTTTGGAAACTCCCTTGGAATCGCTATTCCGTGTTCAGATGAAAGGGACTGCGGGTCCAGGGGGATCATCCCCCTGGCGGGTCCAGAGCCTGCCCCCGCGAAGGCGGGGGGCGGAGCCCTGGGGTTTTGACTTTCGCTTTTGATTTTGCATTTGTTCTTTTGGCGCGCTTTCAAGAGAAGCCGAAGCGCTTTTTGCTTCGGCGCAGCGTGCCCAATCGTGATTCGGGCCATCCCTGGCCCTTACCCTTCGGGCTCGCTTCGCGAGTCCGATTCGCCAGTCCTGGCGAATCGTCGCCGGAGGCGACCAGATTTTCACGGAACCATACCCATTTGGTTGCGGCTATACCGCGCTGTGGGGGACGGTTGGGAAGCAGAGGCAGACTCGACGGGATTCGGGGGGATGACGCCCCCCCGGCCCCCCTGGAGCTTGGAGGAGCGTTGGGAAGCAGAGGCAGACTCGGAGGGATTCGGGGGGATGGAGCCCCCCCGGACCCCCCGGAGTTTGGGGGAACGTTGGGAGGAAAAGGCGACTCGGAGGGATTCGGGGGGATGGAGCCCCCCCGGACCCCCCGGAGTTTGGGGG
>JADGAP010000089.1 GCA_015231965.1 Magnetococcales bacterium
CGACGATTGTGCAGGAAAGCACAATCGGACTGGCGAAGCCAGCCCGCAGGGGGAGGGCCAGGGATGGCCCGAATCAAGATTGGGCGCGCTACGCCGACGAAGCGGCAGGACTGCCGCTTCGGATTCACGAAGTGAACCCGAAGGGCGAGGGCCAGGGATGGCCTGAGTCAAGCAAAAAGCGCTTCGGCTTCACTTGAAAGCGCGCCTAAAAAACTGCAAAATCAAATGAGAAAGTCAAAACCCCAGGGCTCTGCCCTGGGTCCGCAGTCCCCTTTAAACAGATCCGCGTTTCGTTCAACTTGATCAATTTTGAATTGGAATGGCTATAGCGAAGGATGGGCCCATTTTTTCACGCCAAAAGGCCGGGGTCGCCCCCGGCCTTTGTCTTGGATGCTCTACGCTTGTTTCCCCGATGCGGCGGCGCCCGGCGTTCAATGCCCCTTGGAGCCGCTCATTTTCTTCAGCAGGGCGATACAGGCCTCGGCGAAAGCGATGCGGCGCAACTGCACATGATATTCCGGAAGCTCATCGTTGAGTCCGGAGATCTTTTCCATGGCGTCCTGCAACTGCCGGATGGACTTTTCCTGGTCGATGTCGGCCAGGGGCAGGGCCTCGTCCACCAGCAGGGTGACGCGATCCGGCAGCACCTCGGCGAAGCCGCCGCTGACGGCGAAGCGCTGGGCCTCGTCCTCGTCGCCGATCTGCAACTCGCCGGCCCGCAACAGGGTCATGAGGGGGGTATGTCCCGGTAGCACGCCGATATCCCCCGCCTCGCCCGGCGCGACCACGAATTGGGACTCCACCGAGAGCAGCAACTTCTCGGGCGTAGCCACTTCCACTTTCAAGATGACGGACATCCACCCCTCCGCCTGCATTCATCCGGTCCGATGCACGCCGCGCCCGTCCTGCGACGGACGCGGCCCGTTTTGTTCAAGATCAAGCGGAACGAAAGGGCTTCAGCCCCCGGCCTGCAACTTCTTGGCCTTCTCCACCGCGTCCTCGATGCCGCCCACCATGTAGAATGCGGCCTCGGGAAGATGGTCGTACTTGCCCTCGACCAGCTCCTTGAAGCCCCGAATGGTGTCCTTCAACGGCACGTAGAGTCCCTTGAAGCCGGTAAAGGCTTCGGCGACGTGGAAGGGCTGGGAGAGGAATTTTTGAATTTTCCGCGCCCGGGCCACGGTGAGCTTGTCCTCTTCCGACAGTTCGTCCATGCCGAGAATGGCGATGATGTCCTGGAGCGACTTGTAGGTTTGGAGGATGCGCTGGGTTTCACGGGCGACATGATAGTGTTCGTCGCCCACCACCTTGGGGTCGAGGATGCGGGAGGTGGAGTCCAGGGGGTCCACGGCGGGGTAGATGCCCATTTCCGCGATGGCCCGGGAAAGCACCGTGGTGGCGTCCAAGTGGGAGAAAGCGGTGGCCGGCGCGGGGTCGGTCAAGTCGTCGGCGGGGACGTAGATGGCCTGCACCGAGGTGATGGAGCCGGTCTTGGTGGAGGTGATGCGCTCCTGCAAGGCACCCATGTCGGTGGAGAGGGTGGGCTGATACCCCACGGCCGAGGGGATGCGGCCCAACAGCGCCGACACCTCGGAACCCGCCTGAGTGAAGCGGAAAATGTTGTCGATGAAGAGCAGCACGTCCTGCCCCTCGGTGTCGCGGAAATATTCCGCCACCGTCAGGCCGGTCAGGGCGACGCGGGCGCGGGCCCCGGGGGGCTCGTTCATCTGTCCGTAGACCAGGGCGGCCTTGGATTTTCTCCAATCCTTGGGGTCGATGACCTTGGACTGCATCATCTCGTGGTAGAGGTCGTTGCCCTCGCGGGTCCGCTCTCCCACCCCGGCGAAGACCGAGAAACCGCCGTGGGCCTGGGCGACGTTGTTGATCAACTCCATGATCACCACCGTCTTGCCCACGCCAGCGCCGCCGAACAGGCCGATCTTGCCGCCCTTGGCATACGGTGCCAGCAGGTCGATGACCTTGATCCCGGTCTCCAGGATCTCCGACTCGGTGGACTGCTCGGCGAAGGGGGGCGCTTCCCGGTGAATCGGGAGGAATTCCGTGGTTTCGATGGGCCCCAGATTGTCTTGGGGATCCCCCACCACGTTGATGATTCGGCCCAGGGTGGCCCGTCCCACCGGGGCCTGAATCGGCTTGCCGGTATCGGTGACCCGCGTCCCCCGCACGATGCCGTCGGTGCTGTGCATGGCGATGGTCCGCACCGTGTTCTCGCCCAGATGCTGCGCCACCTCCAGCACCACCCGCTCCCCACCGCGCTCCATATACAGAGCGTTGAGAATGAACGGCAGCCCGGCGTCGAAACGGACGTCCACCACCGGCCCCACCACCTGCACCACTTGCCCCACCTTGTCGCTCATCCGTCAGGCTCCGTCAGTTCTCGAAGTTGCCATCCCAGGGGGAGATGTCACCTTAATTTAAAGAGTGCCGATGCAACCTGGGAGGGTCTCACCGGGTATTGCCCATGCCCTTCCACCCTTACCCCTTCAGCGACTCGGCACCGCCGATGATCTCCATCAATTCCTTGGTGATGAAGGCCTGACGGGTGCGGTTGTAGGTGGTGTTGAGTTTTCGGATCATCTCGTTGGCGTTGCGCACGGCGCTATCCATGGCGGACATGCGGGCTCCGTGTTCCGACGCTTCCGACTCCACCAGGGCCTGATGGATCTGCACCGACACATTGCGGGGCAGAAGCTCATCCAACAGCTCTTCCTCCGAAGGTTCGTAGAGGTCGCTGCCGCCGGAATTGGCTTCGGCTTCCGCCTTGTCCACCGGGGCGGGGATCAACTGACGCCACGTCACCACTTGCTGCATCGCCGACTGGAAGGTGTTGAACACCAGGAAGCAAGCGTCGAACTTGCCTTCCTGGTAGGATTGGAGCAGATCCGCCGTCACATGCTCCTCGACGAAGCGGAAGTTGAGGTGGCGGGCGAGGCCAAAGTGAACCTTGCGCACCATGTCGCCGTACTGCCGCTTGAGGACGTCGTTGCCCTTGCGACCGAGGAAGGTGAGGCTCACCGTCATGCCGTTTTTTTGCAACTCGGCGATGCGCACCCGCACCGCCCGGATCACCGAGCTGTTGAAGCTGCCGCACAACCCGCGGTCGGCGGTGCAGATCACCAACTCCACCCGGTTGCCGTCGGGGCGCCCGGCCAGCAGTTCGGGCAGGTTTTCCCGCCCCTCCACCCGGGAGGCGAGGGATTGCACCATGCGCCCCATGCGCAGGCTGTAGGGCCGGGCGGAGATCGCCCGGTTCTGGGCGCGGCGCAGCTTGGCCGCCGCCACCATTTTCATCGCCTTGGTGATCTGGCGCGTGTTGTTGACCGAGCGCAGACGCCGCCGCAACGCCTTGAGACTGGCCATCGTCCCCCCTCGTTACGCGGTTTCGTATTTGGCGATAAACTTGGTCAGCACATCCTTCAACTGGGCTTCCGTCTGGTCCGTCAACTTTTCGTCCTGGCGGATGGTATCCAGCAGGGCCTGGTGATGGGCCTTCAGGTGAACCAGCAACTCCCGCTCCAGCATGACGAGGGACTTGACCGGAACCTTGTCCAGCAGACCGCGGGAGCCGGCGAAGATCACCGCCACCTGCTCCTCCATGGCCATGGGCTGATACTGGGGCTGCTTGAGCAGCTCCATCAGCCGTTCGCCGCGCTGCAGCAGGCGCTGGGTGGAGGCGTCGAGGTCGGAGCCGAACTGGGCGAAGGCGGCCATTTCACGATATTGGGCCAGGTCCAGACGCAACGAGGCCGCCACCTGCTTGGTCGCCTTGACCTGGGCCGAACCGCCCACCCGCGACACCGACAGACCCACCGAAATGGCGGGGCGCATACCGGCGTAGAACAGTTCGGTCTCCAGGAAGATCTGGCCGTCGGTGATGGAGATCACGTTGGTCGGGATGTAGGCCGACACGTCGCCCGCCTGGGTTTCGATGATGGGCAGGGCGGTGAGCGAACCGCCGCCGAGGGCGTCGCTCAACTTGGCGGCCCGCTCCAGCAGACGCGAGTGGAGGTAGAAGATGTCGCCGGGATAGGCTTCGCGACCGGGGGGGCGGCGCAGGATCAACGACATCTGGCGATAGGCCACCGCCTGCTTGGAGAGGTCATCGTAGATGATGACGGCGTGCATGCCGTTGTCGCGGAAGTATTCGCCCATGGAGCAGCCGGAGTAGGGCGCCAGGAACTGCATGGGGGCGGGGTCCGACGCGGTGGCGGCCACCACGGTGGTGTATTCCATGGCCCCGTGGTCGGAGAGCAGCTTCACCACCTGGGCCACCGTCGACCGCTTCTGGCCGATGGCGACGTAGATGCAGTAAACGGGCTTGCCGCCGGGGACGTGGGTCCGCTTTTGGTTGATGATGGTGTCGATGGCCACCGCCGTCTTGCCGGTCTGGCGGTCGCCGATGATCAACTCCCGCTGGCCGCGACCGATGGGCACCAGGGCGTCCAACGCCTTGAGTCCGGTGTAGAGGGGCTCATGCACCGAGCGGCGGGGCAGAATGCCGGGGGCCACCACTTCCACCATGCGACGTTCGGTGGTCTCGATGGGACCCTTGCCGTCGATGGGATGGCCCAGGCCGTCCACCACGCGACCCAGCAGCGCCTTGCCCACCGGCACGTCGACGATGGTTCCGGTGCGCTTGACCACGGTCCCTTCGCTGATCTTCACGTCGGAGCCGAAGATGACCACGCCGACGTTGTCTTCTTCAAGGTTCAGGGCCATCCCTTTGGTCCCGTCCTCGAAGGCGACCATCTCGCCCGCCATCACCTTGTCCAGGCCGTAGACCCGGGCGATGCCATCGCCCACCGAGATTACCTGCCCCACCTCGGCAATCTCCGCCTCCTTGCCGAACTCGGCGATTTGCTTTTTCAGAATCTCGCTGATTTCCGCGACGCTGACTTGCATGACAAATCACCCTTTCATGGTGGCCTTCAAACGATTGACCCGGTTGCGGACGGAGTAGTCCATCATGACGCTGCCCAACCGCACAACCAACCCTCCCAGCAGACCGGGATCGATTTCGCTTTGCAGGGTCACGCTTTTGCCCGTGACCTCCTGCAGCGTTCCCGCCAAACGTTCGGTCATCTCCGGGGTCATCTCCCGGGCGGACTTGACCTGAACCGTCACCCGGTTTTCCCGCCGATCCTGCTCCCGACGGTAGGCCGCCAGGATGAAATCCACAATGCCCATCCGCCGCTTGGCCAACAGCAGGCGGAAAAAGTTGGAAGCCAACGCGCCGGGGGCCGTCTGCTCCAGCCACCCCCCCAGGGCTTGCTCCTGAGCCTGGGGGGAGGCCGCCGGACTGGTCAGCAGCAGCCGCAGACCGGGAACGCCGGTCATCGCCTCTTGGAAGGCCGTCAGCGACGCCCCCACCTCGTCCAGTCGACCCTCTTGCGCCGCCAGATCCGCCAGCGCCAGGGCGTACCGTTTTGCCACCGTACTCTCGTGCACTTTTGTCCCCTCTTGCGGTGAAGTGAGCGTCTGGTGAAGCTACGGATGCTTAACATAGTCGGACCCGCCATTCAACCGGTGCCGACGATCCACTATCCATAAAATTTTTATATCGCACAAGATTGTGCAGAATTTATGAAAATTTCACTCTTAATTAAATGTGCTAATCACCCCCCCTCCTCTTCCCTTCCTCCGCCCGAACCGCGTGGAAAAGGGGGCGGAGATTTACCGTATGCGTCGCGGCCTGGGGTGATGTAAAATCCCCCACTGGAAGGATGGGCGCACAAGCCCGCAAGCTCCGTTCCCCAGGCCTCGGGCCGTGCGGAGCCCCAGAGAGGCGTCACGGCAACGCGAAATACTATACGGCGCGGCCCCTCCTGTCACCCGCTCGAAAGCGGCTCTCTCGACGATTTTTCCCCTCACTCACACGGATCCACACATGTACAAAGTTAAAGTGCTTGGGGCCGGCTCTATCGGCAATCATCTGTCCAACGCCTCCCGTTTCCTGGGCTGGGAAGTCCATTTGTGCGACGTCGATGCGGCGGCCCTGGAGCGTACCCGGGAGAGCATCTACCCCGCGCGCTACGGGAAATGGGACGAGGCCATCCAACTCCACCGCTGCGACCAGGCCCCCCGGGGGGGATTCGACTTTATCTTCATCGGCACGCCGCCGGACAGCCACATGAAGCTGGCCCTGGCCGCCCTGGAGGAGAAACCCCGGGCGCTGCTCATCGAAAAACCCCTCTGCACCCCCGGGCTGGAACACGCCCAGGAGTTGGTGGATCGGGCCAAGGCCCAAGGGACGCTGGTGATGGTGGGCTACGACCACGTGGTGGGCATGGCCAGCGTCGGCGTGGAAGACGAACTGAAGCAGGGCGGACTCGGCCCCATCGAAACCATCGACGTGGAGTTTCGCGAACACTGGGGCGGCATTTTCGGGGCGCACCCCTGGCTGGCCGGTCCCCACGACTCCTATCTGGGCTATTGGCAACGGGGCGGGGCCGCCAGCGGCGAACACTCCCACGCCGCCAACCTGTGGCAGCACTTCGCCCATCTGGTAGGGGCGGGGCGGGTGACGGAGGTCAGCGCCGCCATGTCCTTCGTGCGCGATGGAACGGTGGACTACGACAAAATTTGCGCCCTCCACCTCACCACGGAATCGGGCCTGATGGGCCGCGTGGTGCAGGACGTGGTGACCCAGCCGCCCCGCAAGTGGGGGCGCATCCAGGGCCGCGACGGCCACGTGGAGTGGCACTGCGGCTACAAACCCGGGGTGGACGCGGTGTTGAGCAAGCGCGGCCCCGCCGAAACCGGCGAGCGGCTCTTTCAAAAAACTCGCCCCCAGGATTTCATCCAGGAGTTGCGCCACTTCCAACACCACGTGGAAGCGAATCGCGCCGACTCCCCCCTGGCCCTGGAGCGGGGATTGGATACCATGATGGTGGTGGCGGCGGCCCACAAGTCGGCGGCGGAAAAACGGACGGTGCGCATCGACCTGGCCGCCGGGTATTCCCCGGAGGCCTTGCAATAACGCCCCGCCCCTCGTTGCAAGAAGCGGAACGATCAAGATGAGCCTGCAATCCCTGCTGGACCTCCCCTGGCGCCTCCACCGCAAGTGGACCGGCGGAACCGACGACTATCGCGCCTTTCTCTTCGAGGAGTTGGCCGAGGTGGTCCAGGACCACACCCTGCCGCGCATCCTGGAGATCGGCCCCCGGGACGGCATCGACACCCGGCGGCTGCTCCAGTTCGAGCCGGAGGAGCTGATTCTGGCCGATCTGCCGGACAAGGAGGCGCGGGTGCGGCAGTGGTTGGGGGAGATCGACGATCCCCGCATCCGCCTGATCATCGGCAACGTGATGTACGATGACGCGGTGGAGAGCCTGCCCCCCTTCGATCTGGTCTGGTGCACCGGAGTGCTGTACCACAATCCGGAGCAGTTGCGCATGCTGCGCCGACTGCACGATTTCCTCAAACCCGGCGGAGTGCTGGTGTTGGAGTCGGCCACCGCCCGTCGGCTTTTCACCCGCCACGCCAACTGCGTGGAAATTTGGCACAACGAGGAGAAGGCAGTCCATCGCCGCCACCACGTGAGCCAGAACGTCACCCACCTTCCCAGCCGTCGGGCCATCGCCAGTTGGTTGGAGATGATCGGCTTCGTCGAGGTCAAAACCTCCCGTTGTCATCGCAAGATCAGCCCGGGGCTGGCCGCCACCCGCGCCGCCTTCATCGCCCGACGGCCGCTCACCGAGGCCCGGGGAACCTACTACACCCACGTGGAACTCAACTACGTCATCGGCAAGGCCCGCTGACCGCCCGCCGTTCCGGAGCCCCCCATGCCCCCCTTCCCCCAAGCGGAAAGCCGCTTCGACTTCAACAACCTCTTTGTCCTGGACATGGCCAACAACCACCAGGGTTCGGTGGATCACGGCCTGGCCATGATCGGCGAACTGGCGTCGGTGATCCACAAGCAGGGGGTCCGGGCGGGGATCAAGTTTCAATTCCGTCAGATGGATCAACTGATCCACCCCGCCCACCACGCCCGCTCCGACAACCGCCACATCCCCCGCTTCCTCGCCACCCGGCTGGAGCGGGAGGCCTACCAGAAAATGTTGGACGAGGTGCGGCGGCACAAGCTGGAGGCCATCTGCACCCCCTTCGACGAGGCGTCGGTGGATCTCAGTCGCGAGATGGGGTTCGACATTCTGAAGGTCGCCAGTTGTTCGGCCAAGGATTGGCCGCTGCTGGAAAAGATCGCCGACGCGGGGCTGCCGGTCATTTTTTCCACCGGCGGGCTTTCGTTGCGCAACATCGACGAACTGGTGAGCTTTTTTGAACACCGGGGGGTGGATTTCGCCATCATGCACTGCGTGTCGGTCTATCCCACGCCGGACGCGCTGTGTCAGCTCAACCAGATCGATCTGCTGCGGGAGCGTTATCCCCAGGCGACCATCGGCTGGTCGACCCACGAGGATCCCGCCGACGTCATCCCCGTGACCATGGCGGTGGCCAAGGGGGCGCGGATGTTCGAGCGTCACGTCGGGCTGGCGACGGAGTCGGTCCAACTCAACGCCTACTCCTCCACCCCCGCCCAGGTGGACGCCTGGATGAGCACCTGGGGCAAGGCCGTCGCCCTGTGCGGCACCCGGTCGGGGCGTCCGGTCCCCACTCCGGCGGAGCGGGACTCCCTGGACAGCCTGCGCCGGGGCGTCTACGCCAAGGAGCCCATCGCCCGGGGCGACGCGGTGCGGCGGGAGCAGGTCTATTTCGCCATGCCCTATCTCGAAGGGCAGTTGGAGAGCGGCCATTGGCGGGAGGGGATCCTCTCCGCCCTCGACATCTCCCCGGACGACCCCCTGATGAACGCCAATCTCACCCTGCCCCAGGATCCCGACGGGCAGGTGATCAAGGCGGCGGTGCATGAGGTCAAGGCGCTGCTCAATCAGGCCCGGGTGGCCCTCAACTCGGAGTTCGAGGTGGAGTATTCCCACCATTACGGCATTCGCCAGTTCCGCGAGGTGGGGGCGGTGATCATCAACTGCATCAACCGGGAGTACTGCAAGAAGATCATCGTCATGCTCCCCGGTCAGGCCCACCCCACCCATTTTCACAAGCGCAAGGAGGAGACCTTCCAGCTGCTCCACGGGACCATGGAGGTGAGCGTCGATCACCACGTGCGCGACCTGCGTCCTGGCGAGACGGTGTTGGTGCAACCGGGGGTGTGGCACAGCTTCCGTTCGGAGACCGGCTGCGTCTTCGAGGAGATCTCCACCACCCATTACAATGATGACTCCTACTACCGGGACAAGGAGATCAACCGCAAGCCCCGGGAAGAGCGCAAAACCAAGGTGGACCACTGGGGCCGTTGGCAACTGCCCGCCCGCGCCCCCAAGCTGGGGCTGGCCGACGAAGAGGCCGAAACCCCGTGATCCGCTGCGTGGTCTTCGACTTCGACGGAACGCTGGTGGACTCCAACCGGATCAAGATCCAGGCCATGCCCCAGGCGGCGGCCACCGTGGCGGGGGGCGAGGCGGCCTGGGGCGAGGTGATGCGGCAAGGTCAGGCGACGGATCGTTACGACATCTACCGCCGGGTGGCGCAACGGCTGGGGTTGGACGAGGCCGCCGGGGCGGCCATGGCCGAGGTCTACACTCGGATCTGTCACCAGGCCATCGCCGCCGCCCCGGAGATTCCGGGGGCCGAGGCGCTGCTGCTCTGGCTGAAGGAGCGAGGGATCCCCTGTCACATCAACTCCGCCACCCCCCACGAACCGCTGCTTGAGGTGGTCGAGGCCCGGGGCTGGCGCGACCATTTCGCCGGCGTCTGGGGCGGCCCGGAGAGCAAGGAGGAGATTTTGCGTCGCATCCTGGCGCTGGAAGGGATCGCCCCCGAGGCGCTGCTGATGGTCGGCGATGGCATCGATGACCATCGCGCCGCCCAGGAGATTGGCTGCCCCTTCGTCGGGCTGCGCCATGATCATTCCACCTTGCCCCGCAAAATCGACGCCGCCTCCGGGCTGGAGGTGGTGCGAGAGTGGGTCAGGGAAGGATAGACGTGGCCCACTTCATCCTATAAACGAGATATGCCGAAAGAGGCGTCGCCTTACATATCTTTTGTAACATGCGGCTCCGTGCGCTTCACGGGAACAATTCTCTTCTTATTTGTCTCGGGATTGTGTAATAATACACACCATGAACAGCGCGGAGATCATCAAGCGGCTTCTGGCGGAAGGGTGGGAACTGGTGGGCGGCAAGGGGAGCCATCAGAAGTTCAAACATCCCTGGAAGCCAAGTCATGTGGTCGTTCCCCATCCCCGCAAGGATTTGGCGTTGGGAACGGTCAGGAACATTTTCCGGCAGGCCGGATGGGAATGGAGGGCGTGATGTTGTATCCCGTCTATGTACACCCGGGGGACAAGGACCACGCGCACGGCGTAACTGTCCCCGATTTTCCCGGCTGTTTTTCCGCGGCGGACGATTGGGCGGAGATCCCCCCCATGGTTCAGGAGGCGGCGGAACTCTATTTCGACGATGAGGCCATGGAGATTCCCCCTCCCACCCCCCTGGAGGAGCTGACCCGGCGGGAGGCGTTCCAGGGCGGGGTCTGGATGATGGTCGATATTGACACCGCCCGCATTCGACCCAAGGCGCAACGGCTCAACATCTCCCTGCCGGAACCGCTGGTCCGCCGCATCGACGACTACGCCCGAACCCACCGCATGACCCGTTCCGGATTCCTCGCCCAGGCGGCGGAAAACGCCTTACGTTCGGAATCTCGCAAGGGTGTTTGACTCGTATTGCCCCATGACGGTCAATGCTGACCTCGAACACCCTTTATCGGGTTGCGCAGCAACCGATCCAGCGTACCCGGAGAAATCAACGCCGCCTCCGGGCTGGAGGCGGTTTATCTATTCTTTGGAGAGAGTCGATGAATACTGAAGGTGGAAATTTGTCGCATGATGAATTAATCGATAAAATGGCCGCAATGATGCGCAATCAGAAGCTTTACTCGCACAGGATTGGAGTCAGAAACAACTATTTAGAAGCATTTAGAGCATTAATGGAAATGGGAAGAGATTTTGAGAGGGAAAATAGCGACCAAACGCCTCCTGGCGAGGCGGATGAGAATGATTTTAATTGTCAAGAGATAATATTCCCTCCTGTCCTGCTGAATGAAGATGGGCTATGGGACGAACTGATTATCAAACTTAATCGCGATCATATTAAACTGCATGATCTAGCGCCGGATCGATTTGAAGAGCTGATTGGCGAACTGTTGCATCGCGCCGGGTGGGACATTGAACTCACCGGGCGGACCAACGACGGCGGCATCGATTTGATCGGATTGAAGAGGATTGATCCGGGTTTGCCTTTCCGCATGATGGTCCAGTGCAAGCGTCATGCGCCTCATCGTCGGGTGGGCGTTACGGTGGTCCGGGAGGTTTGGGCGGTCAAGCAAAGTCGGCATTTTCATCAGGCCATGATCGCCACCTCTTCCGAATTCACCAAACCCGCCATCCTGCAAGCCGACGCCTGGGCGCTCTCCTTGCAGGATCGCCGCAACCTCCTCGACTGGTGTCAAAAGCATGCGGAGCGGAGAGACAGGTTTCCCCTTTCGTCCAACATCAGCGGTTCCGGGTTGAAAAAACATGACACTAAGTGATATAGTCCCACCATGAATCGCCTGTTCAAGACCCGGCATTTCGCCCGCTGGCTGCGCAAATCTCCCTTGAGCGACGCGGACCTGTTGCGGGCGGTGGACGAGATGGCGCGGGGGTTGATCGACGCCGATCTGGGCGGAGGCGTCTTCAAGAAGCGGGTGGCGCCCCCCGGACAGGGCAAGAGCGGCGGCGTTCGCATCCTGGTCGCCACCAAGCGGGAAGAGCGTTGGTTCTTTGTCTACGGCTTTGAAAAAAATGACCGGGCCAACATCACCCCCGGGGAACTGCCAGCGTTGCAAGATTTGGCTTCGGACCTTCTGGGCCTGTCCAATGCCCGGTTGGCGGCGGACTTGGCGGAAGGCCGTTTGGAGGAGATTTCCCATGAGCGATAAACGAAAGCCGCGCAGCAGCCTGCTGGAGGCGATTCACGAGACCGCCAAGGATTTATACGAAGGCGGATCGATCGACAAACGCCGCATGGCGCATTTCGACGCCCTGTGCCTGCAACCGGTCCCGGAGTTCGGCGCCGAACAAATTCGCGCCCTGCGGGAAAAATATCGCTTGAGTCAGGCGGTGTTGGCCTCGGTGTTGAACACCAGCCTCTCCACAGTGCGCCAGTGGGAGATCGGGGCCAAGCACCCCAGCGGACCGTCGCGCAAATTGCTGGATCTGCTGGAGCGCAAGGGGCTGGAAGGGGTGACTTGATCCGGGGAGCCGATTAGAGAACCTTCCCCCCCCCGCCGCCCGGGGAAAAAGGCGGCGGGCGGGAGGGGCGATGCGCCTGACGGAAAAACTATTTTTCCGGCAAGGTCAGGAGGTAGGCCAGAACATCCACCTGATTTTCGACGGTCAGCGCCCCCAGGGCGATCATATCCCCGCCGGGCTGGCCGTTGCGAATTTTATGCAGCGCCTCCCAGATATTTCGGCTCCCGTTCGTTGCCGAAGTTGATCTTGTTGCCGTCCAGGCCGTGACAGCGATAGCAGATGGTCTGATAAAAGACCATTCCTTTTTGGGGATCGCCCTTGACCTTGCCGTCCACGATATACTTTTCCATCTCCACCTGACCCCGGGTGACGAAGACGGCAAGGGCCTTGACGGCGGCGTCGGAGAGTTGATCCTGGGTGTAGCGCAGGCGGCGGCGACCGTGGCGGGGGGCGAGGCGGCCTGGGGCGAGAGGAGATCCTGCGTCGCATCCTGGCGCTGGAAGGCGTCGCCCCCGACGAGCTGCTGATGGTCGGCGATGGCGTGGATGACCATCGCGCCGCCCAGGCGAACGGCTGTCCCTTCGTCGGGTTGCGCCAGGATCATTCCACCCTGCCGAGGGGCCTTTCCGCCGCCAACGGGTTGGGGGAGGTCTATCACGTCATGGACGCCTCGCCATGACCATCGGATGCGGGGGATTCTGAATGGAGTCCCCCGAAAGCAGAAATGACGAAGCCCAATCCTGGGCGGGATTGGGCTTGTGCTTGGGTTTGCCGAGCTTCTTCTTGTTGGGGAGGATTCGCTGGGTGAGGTGGGTCACCACCCGGGCCAACGGATTCCGCCGTTTGGGCGGCGGCCCTTGGATTGGTTCGTGCTTCATCGTCTCTCCTTGGTTTGGGATGTTCTCCGCGATCCCCCTGTTGACCGCTTAACCTGGCATGGTGCCATTTTTCCCCGCCGGGCGCCATCCATTTGTGAGAACATCGTGAAATGATGGGGGATTTTGGTGTGGGGGAGGGGGCTCTTCAACGAGGCGGGTAAGCCATTACCCGCAGGAAAAAATATAACATAACGCAATCAATTGATCTTGATCAATTCAAATTCATGATTCATTCCGATCATTGTAACTCACGATGACAATTGAAACCGTCCCGTCAATTTAATTTTTTCTTAATGGAAACAGGATTAGGCGATTCATTAGGGAATGATTCGCAATATCTCCAGCCATTTTTGTAACGGACTTTGACAAAACGTTTTTCGTTGATTGCACCGCTTTCCGCGCCCCTTTAAAGTGCCAATCAGGCGTTGAATGTCTAGGGGTTCCCGGCGATGGTTCCGGGGATTACCTCCATTATGAAATATAAAAAGGAAGAGGGAGGACATCATGAGCAAACACGGACATCAAGACGATAAGAAAAACGACAAGAAAGAGGACAAAAAGGACGCGAAGAGCAAGGGGGGACGCCCGCTGAGCGACTCCGACCTAGACAAGGTCGCGGGCGGGGTGATGGAAGGAGAGGCGGAAAAAAAGTTGGAGGAGGATCAGTACATGGCCTCCGACGCGCCGCCCGCGCCTCCGCCGGGGGATGCGCCTCCACCCCCGCCGCCCGCGCCTCCGCCGGGTGATGCGCCTCCACCCCCGCCGCCCGCGCCTCCACCGGGAGATGCGCCTCCCGCCGATCCGATGCCGTCCGAAACCGAAAAGGGCGATCCGAGCCTGGATCCCGAGTCGGGGGGCATGGCAACGGAGCCGCCTGCTGGTGAATGGGTGGTTCCACCGCCCAATCCCGAGGGGTATGTCAACGATTTTACCAAGCCGTTGTTTGACGGGGCCGGTCCCGGGCCGAATGGGGAGCCCGCCTGGGGTCTGAACTACAACGACGCGGAACCCGACAAAAGCACCTGGACCCTGCCCATCCCCATGAGCATGGTGGATGACCAGACCAACACCTTCAAGGTTCCGGCGGCCCTGGTCGGCGACACCGCCAACGGATGGCTTCCTCCCGAGGCCACCGGTCCCGACGCCGACGGCAACTACACCATTCAGTCGTGGCCCTTTGAAGGGGTGGTGGATAACGGCAACGGCACCATCACGATCAACGTTCACATCGGCATGCAGCCGGTTCCGGGAACCGAACCGCCGCCGGGACCGCCCCCCGGGGAGCATCCTCAAGGGATCCCTCCGGGTGAGCCCGCGCCTCCGCCGCCGCCCCCTCCGCCTCCTCCTCCTCCGGGTGATTTGCGCAGCCAACGGGCGAA
>JADGAP010000008.1 GCA_015231965.1 Magnetococcales bacterium
TGCTGACCCGCTTCAGCATCCCGATCCCCCCGAATATTGATCAAACCCCGCCCCCCATCCCGGCATAACTGCCGAATTTAGGTTCAAGGATCTGGAGAAGCTGAAGGGTGGGGGCGGCGAGGACGAATTGGACCTGATCGGATTTGGGATCATGGAGGACGCCGCCCTGGAGGATATCACCCGCATGAGCGACCTGAAGCCGGAGGAGATCGGCGACCTGACCCCCTCGACGCTGGAGGGGGTGCTGGCCGTCTGCAAGGAGATCAACCCCCATTTTTTCCGCCTGCGGGGGCGGCTGACCGCGCTGGCAAGGCTCCCTCCTCCGGAAGCCTGAGAAAACGAGTCGCATCCCTGGAGCGGACCGCCTGCGCCCTGGCGCGGGTCGGTCACGCCCAGGTGTGGGGCTACCCGTGGGGGGTGTTCCTGTCGGCGTTGGAGGAACTGAACGACGCCTTCAAGAAGCAATGATTGATTCTGCGGTTTGCTATCCGCGTTGATCGGACAGGAAGCGCAACAAGCCGTTCAGGGGGACGGCGAACGCCGAGAGGATGGGCAGGACGATGAAAGAGAAAACCAGGGTGACGCCGAGCCAGATCCCGAAGGGATAGGACAGCCACTCCCCGAAGTTGTTGAATGGGGTGTGAAGCCCCATTCCCACGAAGACGAGCGCCGTCAACCCCATGCCGA
Organism: Magnetococcales bacterium; assembly: GCA_015231965.1. GTDB lineage: Bacteria > Pseudomonadota > Magnetococcia > Magnetococcales > JADGAP01 > JADGAP01. Next base: position 688 of record JADGAP010000008.1, read on the forward strand.
GCATCCCCCAGATTTCCATGGCATTGAACAGGAATGACGGGGAGGGTTTCCATCGCCAACGTTTGCTGAAGGCGTCCATGGGTCTGTTCTCGCGAAGGGGAAGTGAATGATCAACGGGAGTAATTCTACCATGATTGACGGGGATTTGCGGTGAATCTTTCGTCCGGACTCCAGTTTCCCCTGTCGGTGGACGTGGCCGGGCTGGCCGCCAGTCTGGGCCAGGCCAAGGCGGCCATGGTCGGCGAAATGCGGAATATGAGCGAGGCCGCCCGGCGGGAGATGGGCCGCGTCGCCCAAGCGATGACTGGGGTCAAGGGTCTGGAGACGCTGACCTCCCAGGGGGAGGAGGCGCGGCAAAATCTCGCCCGTCTGCGGGGCGAGTCGGAGCGGCTGGGCAACGCCTGGCGCCAGTCGCAAGACGAACTGGCGCGCCTCGTCGGATCCCTGGATCGGATGAAGAGTCGCCTCGCCGAACTGAAAAAAATTCCCCAGTCCCAGATCACCCCGGAGCAAACGGCGGAACTCGCCCGCCTGCAAGCGGAATACGCCCGTCTCGCGCCGCAACTGGCCGCGCTGCGCGACCAGACCCGCACCCTGGCCGGGGATCACCAGCGGGCCGGGGCCGCCGCTCGGGGGGCGTCGCGGGCGGTGACGGAAAACGCCGCCGCCATCGAGGCCCTGCGCACCCAGCTTCGACTGGCTGGCGTCGATACCACCCGCATGAAGGCCACGGGGGAGCAACTGAAACTGGCCCGGAACGCCGCTTCCGAACTGGCGGTCAATCTGGGGAATCCGCTTCTGCCGGTGATCGCGGGCGCGGCCAAGCTGTTCGCTGGGTTCACCCGGGGGGTGGCCGGGCTGGTCGAACAGTTTCCGACCCTTGCCACGGTCGCCTCCGTGAGCCTGACCACGCTCCTGGCCTTCCGACCGGCGGTGTTCATCTTCAGCGCGCTCAAATTGGGCGTCGTGGGATTACTTTCAAATCTGGCGATGGTGGGACGTTTCACGGCCTTCGGTGCCCTGCTGGCGGCGCTGAACCCGCTGGCGGCGCTGCTGACCGTCGCCGGGGGAGCCGCCATGGGGTTCGCCCTGTCCGCGAAGACCACGTCCAAGGATTTACGGGAAAACGCCGACGCCCTGGGCCAAAACCGGGAGGAGACCGCCAAGAAGATCAAGGCGCTGGAGGAGTTGAAGGTGACTCTGGAGTCCACCACGCCGGGAACCCGGGAACACCTGGCGGCGGAAGAAAAGCTGGCGGCTATCCTCCCGGAAGCCAATCTGGAGTTGGACAAACAAGGCCGGGTGCTGGCGCGGGTGGGAGGGGCTTGGTCGGACAACGCCGCCAAGGTGAAAGCCTACCTCGACCTTTTGAAACGACAGGACCGAACCGACCTGGTCGTTCAGATGGAGAGTCAGGCTCGGGCGGCGATCCAGGCGGAAAAGGAACTGGCCGATTATCGGGAGGAGCTCAAAAGGCTCTATGGCCTCGGGGCGGAAGGGGAGTATTTCGCCAACCCCGTCGCCAACGCCCTCGCGAAATGGACGGGGAGTTACGACCGAATGATCGGTCGCGGCCCGGAGATGCGCCGAAACAACGCGGAGCTTCAAGAAGGACTGGAGCGGCTGGCCCAATCCGCCCTGGACTCCGGGATGTCGGTGAAGCAACTGGCGGGGGAGTTGGACAAAATCACTCCGGACCCGGAGGCCAAGAAAAAAATCCTCGATCTGTTCACCCAAACGGTGGAGGCGGCGGTCAAGGCCTCGGCGGCGGCGCGGGGTTTAAGCAAGGAACAGGCCCAGGTTTTTGCGGCGATCAAGGGTCCGGCGGACGCCGCCCGCAAGGTGGTGGTGGACGCCATCGGGGTGGTTGACAAGCAGCTGGCCAAGACCAACGAGGCCCTGGGGCAGCACCGCGAAAAGCTCAAGCAGGCGGTGGACGACGAGTCCAAGTCGTGGAAGGCGATGGGCGAGGCCGCCGCCGAGGCGTCCAAGACCAAAATCGCGGCCCTTGAAGAGAGTTCATCCCGGGCTTTGAACGACTTCGAGCGGGCGGCGGACGGCGGGGTGATCGCCGAACGGCGGCGGGTCGCTTTCACCACGAATTTGTTGATCCAGGAAACCGCCGCCCGGCTGGCGGAATCCCGGCGGTATCAGGGGGAGGCCCTGGCCCTGGCGGGGCGGGAATATCAAACCCGGATGGCCCACGCCCGGCGGCTGGGGATCGACGCCACCCGGGTGGACGAGGAGCGGGTGCAGGCGCAGCGCCGCATTCTGGAGCAGACCGAGACCGCCTATCGCTCCAGCATCGACAAGCTGATCGGCGAGGAGCGCCGCCACCTGGACGCCGCCAATCAACTGGCGCAACAGCGGGCCAACTTCATGCTGTCGGTGGAGGACCGCCTGGCCCGGATCGCGGAGAAGGGAAAAAGCCCGGCGCAGGTTGAAAAAATGCGTCAGGAACGCCTCGCCGTCGCGCAATCCCGCGCCGAGGCGGCCCTGCGGGCGGGGGATTACGAATCGGTCCAGACTCATACCAACAAGATGATGGAGCTGGCCGAACAGAGTGACAACGCGGCGCGGGCCTATGCCCAGGTCGAGGAGGCGGCGCGAATCGCTTCCCAGGCGTTCCAGGCGCAAGAGGGGGATCACCGGCAGGCCGCCGAGGGAATTCGCGGCCAATACGAGCAATTATCCGCCGAACTGGCCAAGGTGCGGGGGGAGATGGAGACCCTCTCCCAAAGCCTGGCCGCCGATCACCAGGTGATCCTTTCCGCCGACATCTCGAAGGTGGAGGAGGCCGCCCGGCAGATCGACGCCTTGCTGGAGAAGAAGGAGCGGGTGGTCCGGATCAAGGCCGAACTTCAGACCGACGCCAAGCTGCTGGAAAAAATTCCGGAGCAGTTGGCCAAGGGAATGACCGAGGCGGTGGAGTCGGGGCTGACTCGGGCGCGGCAGGGGTTCGAGTCGTTCAAGCAGGCGTTCAAGGGCTTCGATCCAGAGATCAAGGCCACCTTCGACCCCATCGCTGCCACCGCAACCCTGGATGGTCTGACGGCCAAATTCAGCGAGTTCCGCGCCACCCTCGCCACCCCCGCGCCGGTCAAGGTGGAGGCTGGGGAGGCGCTGAATCAACTGGCTCAGGTGCAGGCCGCCCTTGCGGCGATCCCACCCGAAAAGAGCGTCACCGTCAGGGTTCGGCAGGTGACGGAGGAGGCGCACCGCTCCGGAGGGCTGGTGGGGCTGTCCAGCCTTTTCCCCCTCGCCCGGGTGGCGGCCTTCGCCCGGGGCGGACGCCTGCCCGGCTTCGGCGGCGGGGATCGCATCCGCGCCCTGCTGGAGGCGGGGGAGTTCGTCATTCGCAAGGAGGCGGTGCGGAAATACGGGGCCAATCTGTTTGCCGCGCTCAACGCCATGCGGCTGAACCTGGGGGAGACGCCCCGCTTTCAACACGGGGGACTGGTCCACAACCTGGTGATTCCCCCGGTTCCGGCCTTCGCCGCCGGCGGGGCGGTGGGGGGATGGGGCGTGGATCGGGTGGTGCAGGTCAACCTCAACTTCGGCGAGGGTCAAGCCCCCATCCCGGTCTTCACCCGGGACGGCGACGACGAACGACTCCTGAAACGGCTGCGTTTTCTCGACCGGGGGCGATGATGGACGACACAACTCACGCGGAGGCGGGGGAGTGGGTCTTGAGCCAGTCCACCAGGGCGTCGTTCATCCGCGTCTGCCACCCCTTGCCCGTGGCCCGGAAGGCCTCGATCACCGGCGCGTCGAACCGCACCGTGGTGGAAACCTTCGTGCCGCTGCCAGCCCGGCGTCCCCGGCGAATCAACTTTTCGCCGTGGTATAGGTCCGCCTGCTCGAACCACTCGTCGGTCAACTCCGGCGCATCATCTGGATCAACCCAGGTGGGCTTGGTATCGGATTCGTTCACGTTCATTGGCTTTCCTCAGCGAGATGATGTGTCGGGCTTGACCTCGTGGCGTCCAGACCAAAGCCACCATTCTCCCATCCAGGGTTCCCATCGTGATGAAGCGGGGTTCACCGTAGTCCCTGCGATCATCCTGGCGGGTGTATTGCTCACCCGCGAATACCTCTGGCGCACGGAGGAAATCGAGTCCTCGTTCGGCCAGGGTTTTGTCACGTTTGGCGGGGTCGTAGGTGATCTTCATGGTTTCCATTGTAGTAACGTTCTTGGGGCGATGCAATCGTGAAATCCTTGGGCGGCGTTCTTCTTCCGGAGGGGCTGGAGTGGAAAGACCGCCGCGCCTGGTCCCCCGTGGTTCAGGAGGTGACGCGCACCCTGTCGGGGAAACAGGTGATTTTCTGCGGTGCCCTGGTCGGCGGGCGTCCCATCACCCTGGAGGCCGAGGACGGCGTGGCGTGGATTTCCGCCCTGACGGTGGAGGCCCTGGAGGCCCTGGCCGCCGTTCCGGGTGCGGTGTACGTCCTGGGGTGGGAGGGGGAGTCGTTCAACGTCATGTTCCGCCACCACGAACCGCCCGCCGTCGATTTCTCGCCCATCTGGCCGCACCACGACCTGCATGTCGGAACCCTCAAGCTGATGACGGTGGGAGCCTGACCCATGAACGCCCCCCGCGCCTCTCTCTCCATCAAGTTCGGGTTCCCCAACGGCGGGTTGACCCTGCGTTGGGGAGAGATCCACGGCACCGCCGCCGGGGATTCGGTGAACCCCTTCCAGTGGCATATTTGGTGGGAGGTGATCGTTGGCAACATGGCGGCGGTGGGGCGGGAGGTTCAGGTGGCGTGGACCGTCCAGGGACGGCAGCGGACTACCACGGTGTTCGTCCCGCCGAAGGGGACGATGCTCGGAACCAATGTCACCCTGCCCAGCGGCCTTGGCCAGTCCGTGAGGCTTTGCTCGAAACCGGACCCCGCCCTGGGCGAGGTGGGGGTTTGGTTGCCGATGGGAACCTTTACCTTCGGGGAGTTCGGCCCGTGCGTGGTGGAACTTCCCGTCAACAAACAAAATTTGTCGCGTGACCTCGCGGTTTCACTCCAAGGGCAGCCCGTCACCGGCGGCCAGGACCAGATCGGGGGGGAGTGGGTCGAATCCAGCGCCGCCAGCCGCGCCTATTCCACGGTCCAGCACGGCGAGGCCAGCGTCGAGTTTGTGTCCTCGCTGACGCTGAACCTCCCCCCCACCAGCGCCGGGGGAAAGCCGCGCCCTCTGGCGGTCAAACTCGACGCCCCCCTCTTCCCCGAAGTGAAAGACCCCCTGGGTGCCGCCTTCGCCCAGACGGCGGTATTTTCCGAGTCCGAACGGCTGGAGGAGGAGATCGAACTGGAGGACGGAACCAGGCTGGCCAGGATCAAGGAGGTCGCCTTCAACTCGCCCGACGAATCACGACAGATTCGCCTCGTTTTCGATCACCCGGAAACGGCATGAGCCTTATTCGACTTGATCCGTTTCAGCGGGTTGTCGGCATACGTGGCGACATAACAATCTATCCGATTACTGGCGGTGAAATCATCCATGAGATTACCTCTGTCGAATACGAAAGAGTCACTTTGAGGGGATGGGGAACTCCTTTCGTTGACTACGATGAACATATTGGTTTGGAATTTTCAGGACATCTTGTGCCCTATACGATTGAGGTTGATTATCCTGCGCGGCTTGCTTGGAAACGATTTGATTTGCATGGCGCATCCATTGATTGCGTGAATCTTGATATCGTCACTGGGAGGAAAACAGGGGCGTATTTAACGCAATCGTCGTTTCGTGATTTGATGAAATCGAGTTCAAGAAAATATCTTGCGACAGGCGTTGAGGAACGGCTTGAGGTGAGCGCGGAAATATACGCCAGCCTGTTGTTCAGGATCGGCTCCACGGATTTTCTTGGAATCCAGATCAGGCATACGCATGGCTCAGTTTTTTCACCTCCAATGTCTAGCGTGAGTGGTCACGTCTACGAAGAGATACCAATCGCCGGACCTTTAGTTTTTCAGGAATTCTTGTTCAACGGTCGAGATTTCACCGTGAACAACGGGAAGAAGCTGGTTGGTTTTGCCAGATTCACGGACCAGAACGGACAAACAGGCGTCGGCTTCGCCGTTCGCTGAATCGAACCATCGGAAACATCGGAAATATCGGAGGAACCATGCCCATCCAAGGGTCTGATTTTCACGTCTTCAAGTCGGCGCTCATCAGCAACACCCCCGCGCAGAACGGCGGGCGGATGTCGGCGGTGGAGAGCCTGACCAACACCAAGGGGAACCTCTTCCCCGACATCACCCAGAGCCAGCGGGTTTCCGGCGTCACCCTGGTGCGGAAGCGGTTCGAGAAGATCCACACCGACCCGGCGATTGAACTGGTGAACGCCCGGGCGTTCATCAGCACCCCTTCGACAGGGGACGACTATTCGCTGTTGCTTCACACCGGCTCCCACACCGACACCGAGGATCAAATCCCCGGCAATCAACGCCACTTCGGGCTGGGGACGCTGAAAACCGGCGTCTCCCTGGGCGCGACGCAGTTGGTGATCACCCTGGAACACGCCGGAATGGCGGCGTCCGGTCTGCAACCGTTCAAGCCCGGCGACACCCTCTGGATTTCCAACCAGGGGTCCAGCATCCACAACGCGGGCAACTCGGAATTCCTGACCGTGGGGCCGAACGCCGGGGATGTTTCGTACAGCGGCGGCGACGTGACCCTGAATCTCACCGTTGGAACCACCTTCGCCTGGACGGCGGGGGCCTACGTTTCGTCGGTGATCACCGTGGCGTCGGTCAAGCCGACGTGGACGAACCTCGTCGTCACCTCGTCCGCCGGGGCCTTCACCGAATCCAACAACATTGTGTTGAACGGTTTCGGGGCCATCCAGCAAAACTGGACGATCACCCTCACCAACAGCGTCACCGGGGCCTTCCGTTTGGACGGCGACGCCCTGGGAACCGGGGTGGCCACCGGGACCATGGGATCCGACTTTTCGCCCAACCATCCGGATTTTTCCAAACCCTATTTCAAGATCAAGTCCACCGCCTGGAGCGGGACGTGGGCCAACAACGACACCCTCACCTTTACCACCGGACCCGCCGCCATCCCGCTGTGGCATAAACTCATCGTTCCGGCGGGGGCCGCCAGCATCTCCAACACCGGGTGCAACGTCGCCGTCATCGGGGAGAGCGCGTAATGGCCGTCACCCTCTACCAATCCGGCGAATCCGGGGCGCCCACCCTCACCGGCGAAAACGGCAGCCTCGTCGCCCTGCTGTTGGCCTGCCTGGTCAACGGCTACGGCGGCAAAGCTGGGGCGGGCTGGACCAGGCCCTACACTGGCACGGGCAAGGCGGTGTTCAAGGCTGGGGCGGGGACGCAAGCCTGCCTGTGGATCGACGACAACGCCCCCGGCGGGGGAGCGGCGCGGGAGGCGCGGGCGAGGGGGTATGAGGCCATGACCGGCCTCGATGCAGGGAGCGGGCCGTTCCCCACGACCTCGCAAATGGCGGTGCCGGTCATCCTCCGGAAATCGGCCTCGACGGACGCCACGATCCGCCCCTGGATCGTCCTCGCCGACGACAAGCGGTTCTATCTCTTCCTCGACAACGGGGATTCCGCCGGGAACCTCAGCGGCTTCTTTTTTGGCGACCTCAACAGCGTCAAAACCGGCGGCGACGCCTACTCCGGAGCCATCATCGGGCGCACGACCGAGAACAGCGCGACGGCGTCCCACGACGTGTTGCCGTCGCTGGGAACCACCGGCCCCAACTCCAGCGCCCTGGGGGCGCACTACGTGGCCCGCTCCCACGACCCCACCAACCCGGTGGCGGTGAACTTCGGCAAGTTCGCCGAACTGGCCTATCACTCCGGCTCGACGATGGGGGCGGCCAGCAACTTCACCACCACGCCCAACCCGCCGGACGGGGGAATCTACTTCACCCCGATCATGACCTGCCACGGCGGGGCCGCCCGGGGGCGGATGCCCGGCCTGTGGGCCCCCTGCCACAACCGCTATTTTTCCCACGGAGTGACCATCACTGGTTCGGGGGAGACGGCGGGGCGGTCGCTGCTGCTCATCAACACCCTGAACTCCGGCCAGTTGGCCCTCGACCTCACCGGCCCGTGGTGACGCCATGCCCACCAACGTGTTCCCCCAGGGGTTCTCCCTCTCCACCTTGCCCTCGGGATATTGGGAGGGGGAGCGGAAGCATTTTTCCGTCCCCGGGTTCCGCTTGGCATGGTTGCCGGACGGCTATTGGCAAGGGCGGATCGTTCTCCCCCTGATGCGCTCCGGCCCTTTCCGCGAGAACGGTTCCGGAAAAGCCATCTCCGGAATCGTCGATTTTTCCGGCGGCGCGGCGGCGGAGGGTCGGACGGTGCGCATCCACCATCGGGAGACGGGGCTCCCCTGCGCCACCCTGACCAGCGGGGCGGATGGGGCCTATTCCGCCGGGGGGTTCTCCGATTCGGAGGCGTATTACGTCGTGGTCCTGCCCTTCGTCAGCGACGGGGCCAACGCGGGGATCAAGGATCGGGTGCGGGGGGCCTGATATGCCGTGGATCCCTCCCGCTGGAACTTCGGTCCACGTCACCCTGACCGGAGGGGGCTACGATCCGCCACCCGGGGGGGCCGTACCTCTTACCCTGGTCCGGGTGAACGAGTCGGTCCATCGCACCCGGCTGGCGGTGCTGGTGGGGGCCGAACATCGCGTCCGGCTGGACCTGCTGGCCCTGGAGGCCGTGGCGACCGCCGAACACCGCACCCGGCTGGATTTGCTGGTCCTGGAAGCAGTGGCCGCCGCCGAACACCGCGCTTGCCTGGACCTCCGCGAACGGGTGGCCGCCGTGCATCACACCCGGCTGAAGTTGCTCCTCGCGGGCTACGAGGTCGAGGCCGAACACCGCGTCAGGCTGGCGGTGCTGGTGGGGGTCGAACATCGCGCCCGAGTGGAACTCCTGGCCTTGGAGTCCCTGGCCGCCGCCGAACACCGCGCCCGGCTGGCGCTGCTGGTGGGGGGGGAGCATGGGATCGCGGTGCGGGACGCGGTGGAACACGAACACCGCGCCCGGCTGGACCTGCTGAACCTGGAAGCCGTGGCCGCCGCCGATCATCGCGCCCGGCTGGACCTGCTGAACCTGGAGGCCCTGGCCACCGCCGAGCATCGCGCAAAGCTGGCGGTGCTGGTGGGGGGGGAGCATCGCGCTCGGCTGGCCGTGCTTTTCCTCGTCGCCAGGGAGCATGGCCTGCTCCTCGACATCAAAGCCCCCGCCGCCGCCGAACACCGCGCCCGGCTGGACTTGCTGGCTGGCGATCCGGCGACCGCCGAGCATCGCGCAAAGCTGGCGGTGCTGGTGGGGGCCGAACACCGCGCCCGGCTTTCCGCCCTGGAGCCGACGGTCGCCGAGCATCGCACCCGGCTGGACCTGCTTCCCTACGACCCAGTTTTTCACGAACACGGCCTCCGGCTTGCCCTCCACGACGCCCTGGTCGAGATCATCACCGATCAACCCGCCCTGACCCATCAGGGGCGGACGGTGGCGCTGCTGGCCGCCGAAATTCGCGCCGACGACGGCTCCTTCACCTGGCTGGCGGACCTGAAGCTGGCGGACCTCGACGACTGGCGGCGGGTCCGGGTGGGGGATGCCGTGACGGTGGATTTGTACGGCGAGGTTTTCGCCCTGGTGGTGGACCAGAAAGCGAAGAGTCGGGAAAAAGCGGGCGTCGCCTTGTCCCTGGGGCTGCTGGCCGTCTCCCCCCTGGCGATGCGGCGGGAGCGGGTGACGCTGGCCTGGTCCGGGGCGGTGGACGCCCGTCAGGCGGTGGAGGAAATTTTGGGCGAGCCCGTCACCTGGACCTTGCCAGACTGGACGATCCCCGCCGGACGGCTGGCCGCCGAACGGGCCGATCCGGTGGACCTGGCCCGGCAGATCGCGGGGGCCGCCGGGGGTGTGTTGGAGTCCAATCCCGACGGCTCCGTCGTCTGCCGACCCCGCTTCCCCCTGGCCGTCCCCCAGTGGGCCGCAGCGGACCCCGCCCACGTCCTGACCGATGACGAGGTGATGTCCGAATTCACCTCCTATTCCCCCGTGGAGTTCACCGACCGCCTCGCCGTCGCCGACGCGGACCCGTCCGCCGGGGGGGACGAGGTGGAGGCCCTCGACCTCGACGGGGAGCCCCATCGCAAGCTTCTGCACGTCTATCCCTCGCCCTGGCGACCGTTGCAGGTGGTCCACACCGGCGACGCCGCCGTGATCCTGGAATCCCTGGGGGTGCGGGAGCGGGAGGAGTCGGAGCTGATCCAGATCCTCGGGGGGACGGGCCGCACCCGCTATCCAGTGGCCGGAATCGTCGCCACCTCGTGGCAGTATCTCAACCTGGGGCCGGTCTCCTTCGATCCCGACTCGCGGGAGATCGTCGCCGACGTGGCCGGGGCGTCGCTGCTCCGGATCACCTACCGTACCCGCTGTCAGGCCTGGGCCGCCAGCGACGTGCGGGACGAGTCGATCCTCTTTCTGGTGATGGAGTAGGTCATGTCCGATCCCGTCGCATCGATCCAGGTGGAGTTCGGGGGCGCCGCCGCCGGAGCGGACCATCTTTCCGCCGAACTGGACGCCCGCCCCGACGGACTGAACAACGGCAAGACCTCCTTCCTCCCCGGCGAGACGGTCTATTTTTTGATTTACAAGTCGCCATCGCTGAAGGTGGACGCGGTGATCCCTAGCGCCGGACGGGTGACTCCTGGGCCTGCGGTGGGGGGGGTGGAGAAAGAAGCGGACCTGGTTTTCGACGACGCCGACAGCGCCGCCCTGCCGGTTCCGGCGGTGGGGCTGGTGGATGTGATCTGGCTGGGGACCCATCTGGGGGGACTGACCCTCCAGTCCGACGGACTGACGGTCAAGGCGGCGTCCTCCGGCGTGGCCGTGGCCCGGGTGCGGTTCCACGCCACCCCGGAGGCTTGGGGCCTCGATTCCCCGACGAATATTGGAGAAGTGGTGGAGTTCGACATTCACCTGGTGATCAAGGCCAGCCCACGATGAGCGGGATTTCCATCGATTTTTATCGGGGGGAAGGGGCGCGGCGGGGCGACGATATCGTGGATCCCCTCATCGGCTCCGTCCCTTGCGCCCTCTCCCGAGGCCGGAACGAACTGGATGCCCGGGCCCATCCTCGGGATTCGGTGCGGGTGGTGATCCCCCATCGCCCCAATCTTCGCTTGGGGCAACTGGCGGCGCTCACCGGCGACGGCCGACGGCGGGTGGGGCTGATCGTCGGCATCGCCCACAATCTTTCGGACGGCAAGCTCCTCACCACCTTGACCCTGGACTGTCCGGAGATTTGACGATGGGCTCCCCCCTGGCCGATCTGGCCGCCCTGCTGCGGGATGAGAAGCCAGCCACCGGCGTGGTGGCGTCGATCCGGGGCGGGGTGGCCTCGGTGGCCACCTCCAGGGGCATGATCACCGCATCGGCGGGTCCGGGGGTGGCGGTGGGGGCGCGGGTGCGGATCGTGGATGGGGTGGCCCGCCGGGCCGTCTCGGTCAAGCCGGAGAACGTTTATCCCGTCTGATGAAAGGGCGACATCGCCATATCGGATGCGATGTAGCTTGCCCCATGAATCGTCACAGCCCGCTCTTGTAGACGTCGAAAGTCTTCGTCCAATCAATTGGACCGTTCCACGGGTTATCCTCGACCGAGTTCGCCCAGAAGCATAAGGCTGGGGCATCTGTTGTATCCATAAGCAATTGAAGGGCCTCGAAGTGCTTGGCTTTGGGAAACATTTGATGATACTTGGCAATATCATCCTGCGCCACTTTAAAATCAGCAGCACGGATGTACGCCCCGTAAAATGTCATCGATAGAACTGCACGGGCGAATTTTGGTACGCTTTGATTGGTTGTCAATTTCCACAATTTACTTAGGTCTTCATCGCCCCAGAATCCCCCTACAGGGTTAATGTAATGCTTGATCAAGCTGTTCCAAACTGGGGGCGCCCAAAGCCATGAGTTTTGCCAATACGTTAAATATTCCACACGATCACCAAAGGTCAGAGCAAATACGGTTGTGACGCTCATCATTACCTCCTGCTATTCCTGCTTGAGCCGCGCCAAGGTCTCCTTGAAAACACGACGCGTTTCGGGCGTCGGTTTATCGAAGGGGGAGGGGTCGGCCAAATCGGGGTGATGGAACCGCCACAACTGGCCGTATTCGTCTTCTTGCGCCGTTGCCGCCGCGTCGCGTTGTCGGCGCAGTTCCGCATCGCTGGGAGGGCGCCGGGGCTCCGGTGGGTTCGGAGCGGGAGTCGTCGCCCGCCTCGACTGGGGCGGCGGAACGAGGGTGAGGAGCGGTCGCCCCAAATCTCCCGGCGTCAGACCGTGGGAGCGCATCAGCGAGGCGGCTTTTTCCGCCGCGACCCGCCGCTCGTGGTCGTTGCCCCGCGGATCGGCGGCGAGGGCGCGCAGCTTGCGCACCCGGTTGACGATTCGGGAGGAGGCGGCCACCTCCTCACCCCGCCGTTTCGTCGGGCGTGGGGATGCGGACGGGGTGGAGTTCCATGTCTTGATTTTCCTGGCTGGCCCAAATTTTTTCCCACAACCCGCTTTCCGCAGGCCCCATCAGGATCCATGCTCCGAACCGATTGGTGTAGAACTGCACGGGAAACCACGGTCCGGGGCCGCCGTGCGGGAAATGCCGCCGCACCCAGTACCACCCCGGCTCCGGGGGATCGATCCGGACTGGGGGCCCCATTCCCTCTCCCGGAGTCGTCGAGGAGGAGGGGGAGGGAAAGGGGATGACATTTTCGCCGTTCATTCGGGGCTCCCTCCGGCGCTGATCATTCGGGCCGAACGGGGATAGACCGTCTCGTCGCGGAGCGGCGGCAACGGGGCCGGGTTTTTTTCCACCGTGGGCCGCAATCCCAATTCCCAAAGCCGGGTGATCAAGGCGACGGCCTGCTCCCGGTCCATGGTCAACTCCCACTCGTCCAGGGGGAGTTCCTCGTCCTCCCCGCGCCACACCGTGAGTTCGATCCCCCCTTGATCAGCCGGGAGGACCAACAAGCACACGCCTTCCCCGTCGTTTCCCGCTTCCATCGCCCGTCTCCTTCAGATTCGTATGGGCATCAAACAGTAGGTGTAATATTGATCATCTGGATCGCCGATCAAGACTTGAGTTTCGTTGTCCTTCATCTTCAAACGAACGTTATCGCCACTCATCACTTTCAACACCTGCTTCAAATAGCGGGCGTTTAACCCAATGGAGACAGGCTCGCCATTGTATATTGCTTCCAACGAATCCCTGGCGTTCCCATGTTCGGATTTTTTGGCGTCAAGGAAGATGGCGTTTTTCTCCACCTGCAACCGAATCCCACGGCTCAGCTTAGGCGAAAGCACCAGCATGCGCCGCACCGCCGCCAACAGGGCCGTCCGCTTGACGGTCACCGTCTTGTCGTTGCCGGTGGGAATCACTTTTTGGTAGTTCGGATACGCCCCTCCGATCAATTTGGCCATCAAGGTCAACTTGGGCTTCCGGAGGTTTCTCCAATCGTACATGGCGAACATGATCCAGCTATCACCCAGCGATGTTCTCACAATGCCGATGGACTCCTCATCGAGCAGCCTCTTCACCTCCATAATCGCCTTGCGGGGGATGATCGCCTCGCGGATTTCGTCAATGGGGTTGGAGGAGAAATTCTTCGACACTGCGATGCGGTGAGCGTCGGTCGCCACAAAGCGCCGCTCCGTCTTGGAGGGAGCGAATTGCATCAACACCCCGCTGAGTATCTCGCGGGTTTGGTCTTTCGACGCGGCGAAGACGGTTTGGTTGATCATGCGAACCAGCGTCTCCTTTTTGTCATAGGCGAAGGCTGGGCCGAGGACCGATGGAAAGTCGGGAAAATCGTCCGCCGACGCCGTCTCCAAATCAAATCGCGACCGACCGCAGGCGATGATCAACCGCCCCCCATCATCCAGTCGCAACTTGATCGTCTCCTGCTTTGGAAGCTTCTGCACAATATCGTGGAGGGTGCGCGCCGAAACGGTGGTGCGCCCTGGATCGGTCACCTTGGTATCGTCGTAATCATCTGAGGTTTTGACGTGCGAGACCAGATCGGTGGCAGAAATCGATAAGGCGCCGCTCTCGGAGGCATCCAGGAGACAGTGGCCCAAAATCGGAGAGGGGGTGTGATTTTTCGCCACCCGCTTGATCCGATTGATCATCAAAAGCAATTGTTCCTGATTGATATCGACTTCCATCTCTCGTCTCCGATCAAACCAGCATGCCCAGGGCGCGTTTGTAGAGATGGACCAGGGTCTCCTCCTCGTCCACCTCCCGTTGGTCCATCTTTCGCTGGCGGATCACGATCCGCATCACCTTGGGGTCGAACCCCGCCGCCTTGGCCTCGGCGAACACATCCCGAATCAAGGTGGCGATTTCCAACTTCTCCTCCTCCAGTCGCTCAACCTTCTCGATGAACTGGCGCAACTGCTCCGCTTCGACGTTGAGTTCGGCTTCCGTTTTCTCCGTGCCGGGGAGCGGCTCCTGACGCATTTTTGGGGGATTGCGACTCATGGTTTGATCTCCTTCACCCATTCAATGGCGGGGTCCGGGGGGACCGATGGGGGGAGTCCGCCGTCGGCGGCCCACAGGATGCGCAGCACCATCGCAAAGGCCCTGCTGCGCCATTTCCAGACGGTCGTTCCCACCTTCCCCAGGTTGGCCTCCTCCAGTTCCGCCAGCAGCATCGGAGCCTTGGCGATAATCACGCGGCCAACCGGGTCGCAAAACAGGGTGACAAGACCGGAGCGATTTCCCAGCGTCACCACCCATCCGTAGGCGGAAAAGACCAGGTCATCCGGGAGACGGTTGGATTCCCCCGGATTGCGCCAGGGGATGAAATCCAGGACATTACAACCCCCGTAGGGTTCCAATGGTTCGCTCATGGTTGCGCCTCATCATTTCTCATCACCGTGACGGGTTCCATGGCATCCCCCCTCAAGTTGACGGATCGAAGCATTGACCGAAATAACCCGGTTTCTGGGCGGCTTCCATTTCCCCCATCCCCTGTTCCCATCGCTCCTTCTCGCGGCCCATTTCCGTCAACTGCTCCTCCCTCGTCTCCGCGTCCAGACCCACCCGCAACAGACGAAGTATTGCTGCATCCAGGAGTTCCCCCTTGTTCTTCTGGGCCGATTTTCCGATTTCACGAAGGAGTGCAGCGTTTTCAGGGGTGAATAAGTTTATTTGAGACGGTCCGCGGCCAACCTCATGTTGAACGATCCTCTCCTCCTCCTTCTTATCCACCCCAGCCAAAAGCAGCTGGGACGCCACGTCCTCAATGCGCTCCCCCCGCGATTTGGCCCACTGATCCACCCTTGGGGGGATAGAGATCCGGATCACCCTATTTTCTTGACGAACCTCGCCCCGATTACGCCGCCCCTTGGCGGACTTTCTATTGGCCTTGCCCATGGTTTGTTCCTCCTCTTGGTTCAATTTTTCCTCGAAAATTGAAAGACGATGACCAGCCTTCACAGTTTTGAAAGACAATCGGTATCACCGCAGCAGGGATCTTCGTTGGTTCATGGCGTTTTCCCAGAGACGGACGGCGCGCTTGCCCGCGTCGGGGTCGGAGTCCTGGAGCCAGCGGCCGTAGCGCATCCGGATCATCCCCCAGTCCCGATGCCCCATTTGCTGGGCGACCCACATGGGGTTTTCTCCGGCGGACAGGAGCATCGAGGCGAAGGTATGGCGCGTGTGGTAGGGACTGCGGTAGCTGACCGAGGCGTTTTTCAAAAGTTGCCGCCACACCCGGCGGATCGGCGCGTCGGAAGTCCACGGGGCGCTGGTCTTGGGATCGTGGAACACCTCGCCGCGCATCAGCCGGGTGAAGGGCTCGATGAGCTTGAGGGCCTCCCGCGCCGGGGGGAGGAGGAGCAGACGGCGCTGTCCGGCGGCGGTTTTGGGATCGGAAATTTCTCCACGGGTCTTGGATCGACGGATGAAGATATATCCGGCCACCAGATCCACGTCCTCCCAGCGCAGGGCGATTTGCTCCCCCGTCCGGAGTCCGGTCCAGGCGGCGAACTGGAAGAATGCCTTGAGTCGCGGCTCCCAGGCGGCGGCTCCCAGCACCCGCTTCAATTCGTTTGCGGAGAGGGGTTCCGGCTCCTCCTTGATCACCTTCAGATTTCGGATTCTCCCGGCCAAGTCCCGGTCGATTTCCTCGTCGAGAAACGCCTCCTTCAAGACGGCTCGAAGGGGGATCAAAAGATTGTTGACGCGCTTGTTCCCGCACGTCAGACCGGCCACCCATTCGCGCACCATTCGGGGCGTGACCTGATCCAATGGCAGGCGCCCCAGCCCCGGCTTGATGCGACTTCGGATGGCGTTCTCGTAGTCCAACCAAGTGGACAACTTGACCTCGCGTTTTTTGCTGGCCAGCCAGATGTCCAGCCGTTCTCCCAACGTGTTCATGAAAACCTCTCATTGCCGAAGGCCCCCCTTGGGAATCAAGAGTCATACCCTTTTGGAAGTGACAACTTGTCTCCCACCGTTCCGGCGCGGCGGACGGTCGTCGAGGGGGTCGGCGTTGAGATGGAGCGGGGGCGGGTGGCCGCCGCCGAACAGGCAGAAGCGGCAGGCCAGCATCCAGCAGACCGGATAGGGGCCCAGGAAAAGGGGGAAGTCACAGCGGACGCCGCACGTCGACCAATCGACGTGGGGCCAATCGTCATCGGGGAGCATGGTCGCCTCCGGAGCGGTCAGGGGTCAGGAAAGGGGCGGGCTGGGGGGCGCGCTCGATGCCTGGGCTGCTCCTGGAGGTTTGTATTTCGAACGCAATAAGGCTCGTTGTCGCTCGATGGTTTCCGGGTTCTTCCGAATGGGCGCCTCCTCTGCCTCCCTTGCCTTTCTGGCCCGTTCGGCGGTGGCGGCTTTAGCGGCATCTTCCCGGCGCTGTTTGACGCCGGGGGCCAGTTCCAGGATGAGGGTTCCCGCCTCCTGTTCGGCGCACAGCCGCCGCAGATAGCCGGGGGGATTGTCGATGGGCGGCTTGCCCTGCTCAAGTCGTCCCTGGAGTTCGTCCAGGATGTCTTGGGCAAAGTCGTGGGGAAATTTTCCGAGTCGCTTGGAGGCTTCCTTGCGGTCTCCTGGGTTGAAAGCATCGGGGAAAATCAGCGGCGGGGAGGTACTGGATGGAACGGGCGACGGGGAAGCGGCGGGGGAGGAGTGGGCCGTTGAGGCGTTGACGGCGGATGGGGATTCCGTCGATTGGCTGACGGTGGGATGGGCCGTTGAGGAAACGACCGGGGTGAGGTTTTCCTGCTTTTCCAGATTTTCAAAATCACCACCACCACCACAATTTGCGTCGAATTTCGGGTGAATTTCGGCGCGAAATTCGGGCGAAATTTGTTGTGGTTGTTGTTTTTTATTTATAGGGGGGTGTGGGGGGGGAATTTCGGGCGCATTTTGAAACGCATTTTGGGCCGAATTTTCCCCCAGAAATTGCAATTCAAATTCCTCCCAAATGGCCAATTCACGGTCGAAAGGGAGAATTTGAAGGTGATTTGGAGAGAGCCAAATCGTGATTTTCTGGCCCTTGGAATGGGAGCCGTCGGCCTGGAGTCCGTCCACCCCGAGGAGTTCCAGGGCATCCCAGGACGTGAGCAGCTTGGCGAGGCATTTTGAGGAGGTTCCAAGCTCCGAGGCAAGCTCGTTGAGGCTGGTCTTCAAAACCGCCGAGCCCTCGACGAAACGATTCGCCTCATGGATGGCTTCGATGAGGCAGTGGCGAAGCCACCCCGCTTTGAGGCCGTACAGCTTGGTGAGACGCTTGATCCGGAGTTGCTTGCGGGCGCTTGTGGGGGATTGGAAGTAATGACACGCCGGGGCCTCTGGGGCCGGGCAGAAGACCGACAGCATCTCCCGGGCTTCCGGTGAACCATCGGGGGGTGTATCCACTTTAGTTTTACGATTGTAGGCGCGTTTGGCTTGCGGCGGTGGATCTTGAATGGTCGCATGGGGGGGCTGTGGCGTAGCAGTAGTCATGTGGGCGCTCCTGGATGCTTCCCGCTTGGAGGGGTCTGAATCCTCGTAGGCGGTAATGTGGTACTACTGGAACCGGGAGAGGGTTCAGACCCACTCCAGGAAGTGACGGTCTCTTCGACCGATCCCCCCCCCGGTTCCATTGTCATCCATGGTTCCGAGAGGTCGCACCCGAGTTTGGACCCCGGAAACGACCGTCAGACTTTCATGGGTGACGGTAAAAAGTCAATGCTGAAAATTCACAAAAGAATCAGGGGCGGATTTTCCCGCCCCAACTTAGCTGGTGAAAAGGAGCCCGGGGGGGCTCAACCCCACCTCGGACAGTGGCCGGTCTCTTCGACCGATCCCCCCCCGGCTCCATGGTCACCCAGGAGTTCGGAAGGTCATCCCCGGGTTTGGACCCCGGAAACGACCATCGGGCTTTTGGATGACGTCAAACAGTCAAGGTTGAAAATTGAACCAAGCCGCTTGGAGAGGGCGCAAACCGCCTGTTTTCTCGCCCCCGGATGGTTTGTAACAAGCGGTGGAACGCTTCTCGTAACCCATTGATTTTGGGTAGTGGCGGAGAGAGAGGGATTCGAACCCTCGGAACCCTTTAGGAGTTCACACGCTTTCCAGGCGTGCACCTTCGACCGCTCGGTCATCTCTCCGTGGACTGCAACAAGGGGAGGGATTTTAGCAGTGTTGGCGCAGGGATTCAAAGAAAATCGTGAGCAGGGCGCCTGCCGCCGGAGAAAGGGGGGGGGAATCCGGGGAATCCGAGGTTTCCGAACAGCCCATCCGGCGGGTCGGCGTGGGACGCCGGGCTTCCAGCGCCTCGGGGGGGCGGGAGGCCAGATAGAGGGCGTGCTCCACCCGGAAGCTCTCCATGGCCGCCTGGCAGAGAGGGCAGGGTTCCAGGCTGACGTACAGGGTGCATCCGGGCAGGCGTTGACGCTGGATTCGCCGGGCGGCCTGGCGCAACGCTTGGAGTTCGGCGTGGGCGGTGGGATCTCCTACGGCAAGGCAGGCGTTGCCGGCGCTGGCCAGGGTCCAGCCCAGCGCATCGCGAATCACGGCTCCCACGGGGGTCTCTCCCGCTGCTCCGGCGTCGGCAGCGGCGACCAGGGTTAGCAACATGCGGCTTGAGTCGTCAGAGAGAAAATCGCAAGGAAGAGGGGAGGGGAGGGTGTTCGGATTGGCGGGGGCGTCGGCGGGGGGCATGCGGTCAGCCCTTGGGGTTGGCGGGGCCTTGGAAGGTCAGGTCGAATCGGGGATGATCCCAGGCGGTTTGGGCGGAATCCCGGGAAAAGAGCCAGCCTTCGTAGAGGGGGCGACCCGTCTCGTCGGTCAAGGCCACCCAGGCGGCTGGGTTGACGTGTCCCTCGGGACCGTGCAGGGCCGAGCCTTCCCGAATCAGCAGATCCCCGGCGAAGGCCTTGAGTTGGATCGATCCGCCCCAGGGGGCCTTGGCTTGTTCTCCCACGGCGATGTCGAAGGGATGCACCAGCAGGGTGCGTTTATCCAGCAAAATAAAGCGCAAGACCACGCCCTGGCTTTGTCGCGCCATCTCCGGGGCGGGATGGGCGCGCAACGTCATCACATGGGGGGCCAGGGGCAGTTTCTCTTTTTTAGGGAGATCTGGAGTTTCCGAGGGCAGAGATTGATAAACGGTTTTAGTGTCGCTCTCGGGGGAGCAAGCCCAGAGCAGGCTTGATGCCACGCAGGCCGCGAGCAGTGGGGAATGTGGCCTCATGGGCGGCCCCGAGCCGAAACTGGAACGATGGGGACAAACAGGGGGGTGGGGTCTGAAAGAACGCGGACGGAGCCGAAACCGTTGGCCATCGAGCCCCCCCCCACGATGCGGGAAAAATGGCGGAGAGAGAGGGATTCGAACCCTCGATACCCCTTGACGGAGTATAACACATTAGCAGTGTGCCGCCTTCGGCCACTCGGCCATCTCTCCGGCTCCCGGAACCCAAAAGCCTAACACACGCCTTTTTCTCCAATCAATGACTTTTTTGCGCTCTGCGACGGTTTTTTGAGGGGGCGCGGTTCGACGAGAAAAAAAGGGGCGGTGGGGGCAAGTCTTGCCTTGACGGAGGCTAACGATTATGCGAAAGTCGAGGTTTACCTGGGAACGACGGTGAGTTCCCCACCCTCCAGGACGGCATCATGGATGGAAGCCCCACCCCGTCACTATCGTTCCAAGAAGCCCAGGAAGGGCCTATAGCTCAGGTGGTTAGAGCGCACGCCTGATAAGCGTGAGGTCAGTGGTTCAAATCCACTTAGGCCCACCATTCCCCCCCCCACCCCCGCCTCCGTGATCCCTGCCTTGCCCCTCTCTTTCTCGGGGGTGTAGCTCAGTTGGTAGAGCGCCTGCTTTGCAAGCAGGTTGTCGTCGGTTCGATTCCGGCCACCTCCACCATTTTGATTTTACAGGTTTTCTCTACAACGCGACCGCCTCCCAGGGCGGTCGTGGCGTTTTTGAAAACCCCGGCGCGCCCGCACTTGCAGCGTCTCCAGGTCCAGGTCGAAATGACCCCGCACGACCCCGTCGGCATCCCCTTTCCCAGGGGGGGAGCCATCAGGTCAACCCCACGCATGCTCCGCCGCCGCAATCAGGTTGTCGCCGCTGTTGTCGGAGGTGTCGGCAAACATCGATTCTGACAGGTTGTCCTGGAGGATTCAGTTCATCGAATATTGGCGAACCATTCGCAAGAAATCCTTTTTATGGATCGGCTTGGGCATGATGCCGTCACAACCGGACGCCATGGCGGAGGCCTCCATGGTTTGCAGCGCCGAAGCGGAAAAGGTCAACACCGGAGTACGCCGAAGTTGATGTTCCCGCTCCCATTGACGAATCTTCTGAGTGGCCTCCAATCCACCCATCAGGGGCATTTCCAAGTCCATCAAGACGAGATCAAACCGATTCAACTTGAATTTATTCAGAGCGTCTCGGCCATTTTCAGCAAACTCCACGTGGTGGATGCTCCGCTTGAGGAACGATTGGATCATCTGCCGAATATCTGCAACATCATCGGCCACCAAAATCCGCAGCGCCCGCCCCTGTTCCAACAAGGCGGTCATGGACCCCAACAATTCGTCCTTGGAGGTTCGTTTGACAACCCCCGGATTTGGGAGAAGAAAACGATCCTCGTCCAGCTGTCGCCACGTTTCGCCCATCAACACCACTGGTTGACCGATATACGCCGGATCAACCCGCAACCCGCGCAACCCGACTCCCGGTTCCACGCCGCTGCGGGTATTGCCCAGGAGCGCCAAGTGGAAGGGTGCGCCCCGCTGATTCGCCTGCCGCAGGAGCAACAACGCCTCGTCCCAATCCGGCGCCTCCTCCACCGCCAACCCGACAGCGATCAGGGATTTGCCCACCACCAACCGATCCACCGGATTGGACTCCAACAACAACACCCGCCGCCCCGCCAAGGGAGCGTCGGCGTTGCGCTCCTCAGGCAGGATTTCGCGAGGCGGCGTCGAGGTCGCGTCGGAAGGGGGCAAGAGCCGGACGTCGAGGTGAAAGGCGCTGCCCACGCCTTCCCGGGATTCGACGCTGATGCGTCCCCCCATCAACGCCGCCAATCGCCGACTGATGCCCAATCCCAGGCCGGTGCCGCCGTAGCGCCGGGCGATGGTGGAATCCGCCTGAATATAGTCGTCGAAAATGGCGGTCAGTTGCGACGGGGAGATGCCGATGCCGGTGTCGAGGATGGAAAAACGAAAACTCGTCCCATCGATCTCCCCCGCATAGGGCCCCAAACGTAAGGTCACGCTCCCCTGCTGCGTAAACTTGACGGCGTTGCTCAACAGATTGAGCAAGATTTGCCGCAGCCGTCCCGCATCGCCGACAAGGGACGGGGAGGCACCGGGGGCGACCTCCACCTCAAAGCGCAATCCCTTTTGCGCGATCCGGTGGCGCACGACGTTGGAGACGCTTTGAATCAGGTCGTGGAGCCCGAACTCGGCGTACTCCAACTCCATCTCCCCCGCCTCGACCTTGGAGATATCCAGGATGTCATTGATCAACATCAGCAGCGTCTCGCTGGACTCCTTGAGCCAAACGACGTATTCCTTTTGTTCTTCGTCGAGGGAGGTGTCTCCCAACATGTCGGAGATGCCGACGATGGCCCCGATGGGGGTGCGGATTTCGTGGCTCATCACCGCCAGGAACGCCCCCTTGGCTTGATTGGCCATTTCCGCCTCTTTCTTGGCGCGCCACAGCTCCTCCTCCATGCGCTTGCGGGTGGTGATATCCCGCAACGAGGCGAGAAACGCCTGTTCGCCTTGCCATTCCGTGCGGGAGACCCGCATCTCCGCCACCCGCCGTTGCGGGCCGAACGGGACGATGTCCAGTTCCGTGGCTTCATCCGCCGCCACGGGAAAACCGAAAATCTCCCCCGTCGCCACCGCACGACCGGGAAACAACACGCCCACTGCCGGATTGGCGAAGCGGACCACGCCATGCAAATCCACCACCAGGATGGCATCCGTGTTGTTTTCGACGATGCTGCGAAAACTGGAGCGACTCTCTTCCAGGGCCAGATGCACCCGCTGGCGCTCGATGGCGAAACGCAACACCCGCGAAATCAAATCCCCCGGCTCCACGCTGCCCTTGATCAAATAATCCTGCGCGCCGCGACGCACCGCCTCGATGGCGACGTGTTGGTCCGCGTGTCCGGTCAAAATGACGATGGGCAGTTCGGTGACTTGGGCGCGGCAGCGATCCAAGGTTTCCAAACCGACGCTGTCGGGCAAATTGAGATCCAGCAAAATGGCGTGATACTCGCGGCGTCGCAGCTGCTCAAGGGCCGACTCCAGCCGGTCCACATGATCCATGGCGAACATTCCGCCCACCTGTTGGGACAATTGCTCTTGAATCAAAGACGCCGAGGCTGGTTCGTCCTCCACCAACAGCACCGGAATCGAATCGGGAAGCATGGCTCATCTCTCCACACGCGCGAACTATCGAAGCGTCGCCTCGGATTTTTTCTTTCTCTTGACCTCGTACATCGCCTGATCCGCGGCGGCGATGAGCTTTTCCAGGTCCAACGGTTCCAGGGGAGAGGCGGAAACCGCCCCAAGGCTCACCGACAACTGAAAAGGGCGATGGGGGGCGTTGTTATGGCGGTCGATCTCCTGCAACAGGCGGCGGCGCAAGATCCCCCCGTCGCTGCCGTGCTCGCAGGAGAGCACCAGGAATTCGTCGCCGCCGATGCGGGCCAGGATGTCCGACTTGCGGAAGACCGACTTTAAAATGGCGGACAACTCCAACAACGCCTGATCGCCGTATTGGTGCCCCAAGCCGTCGTTGATCGCCTTCATGCCGTCCATGTCGATGAACATCAAGGTCATGGGGAGGTTGCTCCGCTCCATCACCTGTCGCGCCTGTTGGGCCAGCAGCAAAAACCCCCGCCGGTTGTGCAATCCGGTCAATTCGTCCACCAGGGTCAACAGGCGCAACTCCTCCCGCAGGCGAACGGTTTCGGTCACATCGCGCAGTGAGACCAGAAGGGCCGGTCGCTCCTCCCATTCGGTCCAAACGGAACGCATTTCGGCCACGCCGAACTCACCGTTGCGGCGCACCACGTCCACCTCGGTGATGTTGCCGTTGACGACGGGAAAACCGAAGGGAATCCCCAGCAATTCGTCGCGGCGGCGGTTGAGCAGGAGTTCCGCCGCCGGATTGACAAAGCGCGACACGCCGTCTTGATCGACGATGAAAATGCCATCGGCGCTTTTGTCGACGATGGCCTGAAAACTCTCCTGACTGGAACGCAAGGCGTGGCGCAACCGCAAATGTTCCCGGATGTCCTGGGCGGCGCAGACCACGCCCTCGCCCACCCCCTCGCGGTCGCAAATCAGCGAGGCGGAAAAGAGTACGGCAATCGCCTCCCCCTCACGGCCGCGCCAGTTGATTTCCAGGTTGCGCACCGATCCTTGACGCCGCACCTCCTCCCAGCAGCTTTTTCCCCACAACGTCTCTTCGTCGGCGATCAGGGAAAAAGGGTGGCCCATCAACTCCGAACGTTCCCTCCCCAGCAGGTCGCAGGCGGACTGATTGACGCTCTGGATCATCGATTGGCCATCGATGACCACGATGGCGTTGAGCATGGTCTCCAGGATCCGCTCCAGGGCGTCCCGGGAGACCATGGTTTGAGCCAGTTGGTGAACAATGGCGTCGATCAACTCTGCGGATGGAACCGCTCCCTGGGGGGAAGGTTCTATTGTCATCTCCTTCAGGGCGCGCATGGGCGACCACTCCCTAGATTCACTTGCACCGCCTCACAATCGCCAACCACTCCGCCAGACGGAAGATTGGAGCGTGGCGACAGGAGACCCAAGATTGGAGTGCGGAGGTTGGAGCGTGGAACCGCATTCAAGCCGGTTCCTCCGGCAACGGAAGCGAAGCGTCCTTGGCGATCCAAGGCAGTTCAAGCAATAAAACGCATCCCTGACGGGGGCCGGGGCTTTCCGCCCACAGACGCCCGCCCAGAAGTTCCGCCGATTTGCGGGCCAGGGTCAACCCCACGCCGATCCCTTGGTTGGCGCGGGAAGAGGAGCCGTCCACCTGCTCGAAAGGTTGAAAGATCCGTTGCGCATCGTCGGGAACCAAACCATCCCCGGTATCACTCAGGGTCAGGCGCAGGCGACGATCCGACGGCTCGTCGATTCCTTCCACTCTTAACTGGATCTCCCCTCCCGGGGGGGTGTGGCGAATGGCGTTGCGCGCCAATTGGAGCAGGATCCGGCTCAACAACCGTCCATCGCTGACGAAATGGGAGGGGGCGTCCTGGAGGTCCACCGAGAACCGAACGCCCTTTTCTCGCGCCTCGTCTCGCAAGGGGGAGAGGGTGTTGTCGAAAAACGGTTGCAGCTGAAGCAAGGCTTGATCACAACTCCGACGCCCCGACTCCAGATCGGCCAACGAAAGAATATCGTTTATTTTACACAGCAATTGTCGCCCGCTGAGCAGCACGTCGCGCAAAAACTCCTCTTGGGTCACATTGAGCGGCCCCATGGTTCCGCTTAACAGTAGATCGGAAAAACCGATCACCGCGTTGAGCGGGGTGCGCAATTCGTGGCTCATGTTGGAGAGAAAACGATTTTTGGCGGAAAGGGCGGTTTCGGCGACGGCCAGGGCGTCGTTCAAGCGATCCATCAGCTCCTGCCGAACCGTCACGTCGCGCAAGGCGACCAGGAAGGCCATTTTACCGTCTTCCCACTCGATTTCCGTCGCCCGAAGCTCCACCACCCGATGCGCGCGACTCGGCAACACGAGGTCCAATTCGGTGGTTTCCCCCGCTACCAGGGGGCAGCCCAGGTTTTGGTCCAGCAACCCCGCCTCGCCCCGACCGAAAAGGGTCTGCGCCGCCGGGTTGGCGAAGCGCACCACCCCCTTGCGGTCCACCACCAGAATGCCGTCGGCGTTTTTTTCCACCACCGCCCGGCAGGCGTTTTTGTTGAGCATGGCCAACCCCCAGGGGCTGCTTCAAGGAGTGAACCCGACAACCGCCTCAATCCTTGAACAACCGCCCCACCCGTTCCATTTCGCCGGTGGAGATAAACTCCGGTCGTCCCGTGAGAATGCCGATGATGTTGCGGAAGGGTTTGCCGATGTGCATGCCCTTGTCGTCGATGGTGAACTCGCGAATGTCCTTTTCGTGCATCGAGCCGCGCATTTTCAACACCGTGACGCCCCGTCGCATCTCGCCCAACATTTCGACGTAACGCAACAGGATGATGGTATCGGTGATGGAGGAGAAGTGGGACTCGGTGATGGAAGGCCCGCCCATCAGGTTGGCGGTGGTGGCGGTGAAAAGACCGGGAATTTCCTGCTGTTTGACAAAGGAGGCCAGGGAGATGATGAACTCCCGGAATCCCCGACTGGTCGAGACCCGTTCCAGGGCCGAGACGCTGTCCACGGCCATGCGACGGGGCTTGAAGGCGTCGATTTCGCTTTTGATGCGAATCAGGTGATCTTCCAGCCCGGCCGTTTCGGGATAGGCGCAGACCACCCGCAGCAGCCCCTCCTGTTCAAACTTCCTGAAATCGTACCCCCATCCCCGGGCGTTGCGGAACAACTGCTCCCGGCTCTCCTCGTAGGCGAAGAGCAGGCAGCGCTCGCCCTGGGAGATGCTGGCGGCGATAAATTCGGCGGTCATCAGGGTTTTGCCGCATCCGGTGGCCCCGGAGACGAGAATCAGGGAGTCCTGGAAAAAGCCGCCGCCGCACAGCCGGTCCAACTCGCTGTTGCCCGAGGAGACCCGCCGGTCGGAGGAGCGTTGTTTGAGTTCGATGGCCGAAAGGGGGATCACCACGATGCCGCTGTCGGGCAGCACGGTGAAAGGATACTCCCCTTTTTGATGCGTGGTGCCGCGGAACTTGAGAATCTCGACGGTGCGGCGGCGTTTTTCGTCCTCCAGCACGTTGCGCAAAATCACCACGTTGTCGGCGACGAACTCTTCCACCCCGAATCGGGCGATTTCGCCATATTCCTGGGTCCGTTCGGCGGTCATGACCACCGTCACCCCCATGCCGCGCAACGCCGCGCCCAAGCGCCGCAACTCCTCGCGCACCATGGAACTGTTGGTGAATTGGGAGAAAACCGCCCCCAGGGAGTCGATGGAGACCCGTTTGGCCGCCACTTTGTGGATGGCGTGTTCAATGCGGGCCAACAGCGCCCCCAGATCGAAATCCCCCGCCTCGATCTGTTCCAGTCCGGGCATGGGCGAGGCGTCGACAAAGGCCCACCGCCCCTCTTTCTCCCATTGCGCGATGTTCCACGCCATGGAGAGCATGTTGCGGCGGATGTCGGCGGGGGGCTCCTCGAAGGTGACGAAAACCCCGGGTTCCTTCTGTCGAACAATGCCCTCGGCAAGAAACTGGGCGGCGAAAACGGTCTTGGCGCTGCCAGCGGTGCCGGCCACCAACGTGGTGCGACCCTCGGGCAGTCCGCCCTGGGCGATCAGGTCGAATCCTTCAATCCCGGTCGCCAGTTTGGCCACGGGAGTTTGCGTGGGTTGTGCTTCCATGAGTCTTCTTCCTTCGTCGAAAATTACCCCATTCAACGGCGAACCGGTTGCAGATCAAGCCCCAACAGCACCTTATCGGTATTCGATAAATCTCCGATGATTCGACGCAGGGGAGGGGGCAGGGCTTTGATCAGCGTCGGGGTGGCCAATATTTTTTCATCCTCGGCCAAACCGGGGTGTTCCAACACGTCGATGACCGTCATTTCGTAGTGTCCGGACAGATCTTCTTCGCAGATGCGGCGCAGATTCAGAATCGCCTGCTCGGATCGCGGGGTATGCCCGGTGATGTAAAGTTTAAGGAGATATTTATTTTGCTCGGACATGATTCCGGCTCCCGTGGTTAAGAATGATTCTTGCGAATGCCCTTATTCTCGTTGACGCGCCCATCAAACATGGTCCTTGGTTCGGGAATGACGTCCCGCCCCCAGCGCGTAAGGGCGATACTGGGAGACCAGTTGACCCATCAGTTCCAGGGCCAACAGTCGTCCTTCCTCGCTATAGGCCTGATCCTTGAGGGGATTGAACACGCCATCCACCCGGCTCAAGGCTTCGAGATAAAGCTCCACCACATCCCGCGGGCCGCACTTGAGAAAGCTCAGATCCCGGGCGAGGGTGGCCAACACCCCGGAGACGTCCCGTTGCACCTTGTGGGTGCGTTGCTCCATGGCCCATTCCAGGGCCTCGGCGAAACGGGTGACGAAATTTTGGAACATATCCGGCAGCCCCAGCTTGAGGGAGGGAACGCCGAGCATTTCCGAGGAGACGCTGCTGCGGTTGACGATGCGGTCGAGAAAGCGCCGCTCCTGCTCCCGCCGCTCTTGTTCGTGAACCCGCATCAGCTCTTGTCGCAACGCCAGGCGTTCCATGGCGTAGCGCACGGCTCGGCTCAACAGGGCACCGGTGACGTGGGCCTTGATCAGGTAGTCCTGGGCCCCCCGCCGCACCGCCTGCAAGGCCAGGGATTCGTCGTTGAGTCCCGACAACACCACCACCGGCAAGTCGGAGGCGACCTCCTGCAACCGGTCGAAGGTCTCCATGCCCTGACTGTCGGGAAGGTTGAGGTCCACCACCACCGCGGCAAAGCTTTCCGTCTGGAGACGGTTCAGGGCGCCTTGCAAGGTCTCCTCGTGGGTCAGCCGAACGGCGACGTTGGCGTGGATCTCCGTCAGCCATTCCTGCAACAAGGTGACGAAGGGCCGGTCGTCCTCGACCAGCAATACCGGAATGATGGAAAGGTTCATCGCCGCCTCGCCCTTGTTCCCTCATCCGCGTCAGGATGGAACGATCTCTTTGCGAATGGGGGGCAGTTTGACCACGGTGAACCAAAATTGCTCGATGGATCGGATGACCTGGAAAAATTTGTCCAAATCAACCGGTTTTGTAACATAGCAATTGGCGTGCAGCTTGTACGAACGCAACACGTCCTCCTCGGCGCGAGACGTGGTGAGCACCACCACGGGAATGGCTTTCAGTTGATCATCTCCCTTGATCTCTTGCAAAACTTCCCGGCCGTTGCGACGGGGCAGATTGAGATCCAGCAAGATTAAATCGGGACGAGGTTTGTCCGAATATTCATGACGCCCATGCAGAAAATCCAGGGCCTGTTCTCCGTCATGCACCACATGCAAGCGATTATGGACCTTGCTTTCCAACAGCGCCTCGCGGGTCAGTTCCACATCCCCCGGGTTGTCTTCCACCAAAAGTATTTCAATGGGTTGAATTTCTTCCGGAAACTTCATGAAGGCGCGCCCCTTGGAGGGAGAAATTTTCGCATCATGGCATAAAACGGATCGTTATGAAAGACCCATTTCAAACATGGTTTCTGGATGAATCGCCGGAATCTTTAAGTTTCATCAACTTCCAGGATAGACTGGAAGGCCGAAGGTGAAAACGCTGCCCTTTCCGGGTTCCGATTTCACTTGAATCCAACCATTTCGTCTCTCCACGATGCGCTTGCAGATGGCCAATCCGATGCCCGCCCCCGGATAGCTGGCGCGACTGTGGAGGCGTTGGAAAATGTCGAAAATCCGTCCCAGATGTTGGGGGGCGACGCCGATCCCCTCATCCCGCACCGAAACGGTCCAAAAATCCTCCCGGCGCAGGGCGGAAACATGGATGCGGGGGGGGGCGTCGGGGCGATGGAATTTGATGGCGTTGCCGATCAAATTTTGCAGCAACTGCACCAACTGCTCGCCATCGCCCCACAGCACGGGCAGGGGGTCGTGGGTGACGACGGCACCGGACTCCCGCAGGGCGGTTTGCAGGTTGTTCAACGCCCGTTGCAGCACCGCCTCGCCCTCCAC
Source organism: Magnetococcales bacterium (assembly GCA_015231965.1). Taxonomy (GTDB): domain Bacteria; phylum Pseudomonadota; class Magnetococcia; order Magnetococcales; family JADGAP01; genus JADGAP01. The sequence continues at coordinate 30,017 of JADGAP010000008.1, forward strand.
CGGCTGGGGAGAGAGAACCTCGGTTCCCACCCGGGAGTAGCTGAGCAGACTGTTGATCAAGTCCTGCATCCGCTGGCAGCCCTCGACGGTGAAGTCGATGAACTGATCGGCCTTTTGGTCCAATTGGCCTTGGTAGCGCCGCTTGAGCAGTTGCGCGAAGCCGCTCACCTGGCGCAAGGGTTCCTGGAGATCATGGGAGGCGACGTAGGCGAACTGCTGGAGATCCTGATTGGAGCGTTCCAGCTCCTGGGTGCGAACCTCCACCTGTTTCTCCAGAATTTGGTTGAGGTTTTTCAGGGTCATCTCCGCCCGTTTGCGTTCGGTGATGTCGGTGGCGATGCTGGCCACCGCGTAGGGCGTTCCGGAGGCGTCGCTCAAGGGAAATTTGACCGACAGATAGGTGTGGAGGCCATCCTCCTGGGGCGCGACCTCCTCGACCTCCACCCCCCCCTTCTCCAAGGCGGCGCGGTCGTTCTTCACAAACTGCTCGGCCAAGTCGGCGGGAAACAAGTCGGCGTCGAAGCGCCCCAGGATCTCCCCATGGGCATGCCCGAGGAGACGCCCGAAGCTGCGGTTGACCAACTGGTAGCGGCCTTCCAGACTCTTGAGAGAGATCAACGCGGAGGAGCGATCGAGAATGGATTGGAGCAGGGATTGGCTGTCCAGCGCCTCGTCGAGGGCTTGTTGCAGCGCCTGTTCCATTTGACGCCGCGAGGTGACATCGCGGAAAATTCCCTGGATCAGGCGATAGCTTCCCAGGTCGGTGATTCCGGCGCGAATCTCCACCGCCACCCGCTCTCCGTTGGGGCGGATCACCTCCGCCACCACGGCCTTCGTTCCCCCGGAGCGAACGTGTTCCTGAAAAATCTGGCGATAGCGATCCGCCTCTTCCGGGGGATGGAGGACGGTCATGGGAAGACCGATCAGCTCCTCGACCGGGCGTTGCAGCAATGCCTCGGCCTTGGGATTGGCATCCACCAGCAGGCCGGTGTCGGCGTCGGCGAGGAGGATGGCGTCGTTGGCCGCCTCGATCAGGCTGCGATATTTGTTTTCCGAACGCATCAGTTCGGACTCGGACCGTTTTTTTTCGGTCACATCCCGTGAGAGCATCAAATACCCCACCCGCCCGCCGTTGGCGTCGAACATGGCGGAAGCGTGGGATTCGACGATGCGGCGTTCGCCCCCCCCGTCCTCCAGGTTCATTTCGAATCGGTATTCCCGGGCGGCGTTCATCTCTTGCAGTCCCTGGCGGAACCGTTCCGGATCCACCCGCCGCCAGGCATGAATCTCCTCCACCGTTTGCCCCACCACCTGTTCGGCGGCGTATCCGAAAAGCCGTTCCGCCGCCGGATTGAAATAGCGCACCATCCGGTCGGCGTCGGTGGCGACGATGGAAAAATCCGCGGGAGTTTCCAAAATATTTTTCAGGAAGAGCGCATTTTCGCGGAAATCGCGTTGCGCCTGACGTTCTCCGTCCAAGGCGTCGGCGGCCCGGCGGAACAGCAGCCAGGAGACCAGACCGCCCAGCAGGACCGCGAAGAGGACGAAGCCTCCGCTCGCCATCAGGGTGCGGCGTCGGGCGACCTCGGCCTGAAAGCGAAACTCCTCGGCTTTGTCCCGGCCGAACGCCACGATGGCCGCCGTCAATTGTTCCAGGCGCTGGATGAGGGGAATCTCGCGCTCCTGAAAGAAAACGCCCGCCTCCGTGCGGCGGCCTTGCCCAATCAGCTCAAGAAGCTCCCCCCGCTGAGGCCGCCAGGCCACGAAGAGATGCAGGATCTCCTCCATCTGCCGGGGATCCCCCAGATAGCGGGACTGGATGACGCGCAGGTTTTCCAGCGCCTCTTCCTCCCAGCGAGCGAGCTCTTCCAGGCCCGACGCTTCCGGGAGGGCGGCCCCATAAGTCCATTCACTCAGGCGATGATGGATGCGCAGGAAGGTGATTTGCAGGGTCAGGGCGGAGGTGCTGACGGTGAAGGGATGGTGATAAAGTTTGCTGGCGTGACTGGCGAGGCGGTCCATCTGCACCAGGGCAAAGCCCCCCATCAGCGCCAGAAGCGCCACCAGGAGAAAAAATCCGCCGCCCATCCGCCCCCGCCCCCGGGGCGTTCCCAACCATCCTGATTTGATCATGGCTCCCCAGATCGTCGGGAAATCGGACGCATTTTTCAGGATGATACGATAACCTCTTGCCATTGACCACGCCAATAGCCCGCGACTTTGCGAAACATCGAAGGGGGCATGAATAAGACGGGCTAAAACGATGAGTCCGCCGGTAGGGGCGACGAACGACGAATCAGCGATAATCCCCCCGGTCGCTTTTGGCCAACTCGACGGTGGCCAGGACGGCGGTGCGGCGCAGCAGTTCCCGCTCCTCGCCGGAGTCGGTGCTGGCGGAGAGGGATTGCAGCACGTGATCCCGGGTTTCCCGGAGGCGGGCCATGGCCTCTTCGGAGCCCTGGCCGTGGCGCAAATCCTCTTCCAGGGCTTCCAGGGTGTCGAGGAGTTCCCCGGCCTGCTCCAGTTGTTCGCGGCGCTGCTGGCGGGAGGGTTCGTCGCCGATGGGGCGGACCCCCTCGACGCCGGAGGCGGCATCGGTTTCCTGGAGGGAGGCAAGAGTTTCCAGCATGGAGGAAAATTGCGCTCCCCCAACGGCTCCGGCGGAGCGGCTCTTGGCGGCTCCCACACGGGCGATTCCAGGCCGGTCCACGCGGCGGATGGTCATGGGCGTCTCCCTGCGGGGGTGGTGATTGCCGGAACCGATTCAAGCCCCGTGCCAGATCTCGTTGCCAAAGGTTGCTGCATGACAGAATAGGCCATCTTTCCCCTGGGAGGGAAGCCCTTCATGGGGGGGTGATCCGATCGATGACCGGCAGCACCCCTTCCACCCGGAGTCCCCGCATCACCACCATCCCCTTGCGCCGGAGCAGACCATCCAGGGTGTGTTCAAAAACGTAGATGCGGGACAGGGTGAGGCGGCCTTCGCGATCCCGGGCGGGACGAAGGGAGGTGAGGGCCACGGTGTCATCCAGCAACCGCACCCCGGTCTCCTCGCAATGGCGGCGCACCGCTTCCATGGCCCGCTCCCGGGCGCGCATGGCGCTCCACCAGAACAACACGACGATGAACAATCCCCCCACCCAGAGTTCGGTCATGGTCTAGGCGCTCACCGCTGGGGAGCCCAGCAGTTGGGAGGCCGCCTCGGCGACGCGACGAAAGGCCTCCGGGTCGCCGCCATGGTCGGGGTGATGGCTCTTGGCCAACTCCCGCCAGCGACGGCGGATGGTCTCCCGGGGGGCGTCCAGGGGGAGCCCCAGGGCGGCGAGGGAGTCCACCCGCCGGTCCCAACGGTCGTAGGAGGTCCAAAAATCGGCCAGCATCCCTTCCACCTCGCGGCGGGTGGTCCCCTCCAGGCGGGAGACGTCCAGATAGTACGCCCGCAACGGATCCGGGGGGCCGGGGAGATTGTTTTCCGCCGGACGCCAGGGGTGAAGGCGGATGTCGAGACAGTGAATCGCCAACTCCCCGCGCTGTTCCGCCCGCAGTTGATCCCGCAGCCGGTAGAGCAGATGAAAGAGCAGAAAATGGGTCTGGAACATCTCCAGGGAGTCCAGCAGCGCCCCGGAAGGGAAGAGTTCGGGCAGTTCCCGCCGCAAATGTTGCAACAGGTCGAACTCCTTCAACCCTGCCGGATGGGCCTCCAGAATGGCCAGGAGGCACCGCGACAGGGACTCCCCCTGGGCGGCGGGGAAGGGCGGGGAGGGGCGATCAGCCACCGGAGGCGGTCCGGGAGGCGCGGCGGATGTAAAATCCGGGCTCCTTGCGGGCGTGGTGGCGGGCGGAAGTCAGGGCGGTCTCGGCACCGACCAGCAGCGACTCGGGGGAGGGGTAATCCTTGGGTCCGGCCTGGGCCACCCCGAGGGAGAAGCTCATGCCGTCCACCGGCCGCTTCTTGAAATTTTTGATCAGGCGGCGGCAGACCTCCATGGCCTGCTCGGCGGTGGCGCGGGGCATCAGCACGGCGAATTCGTCGTCGCCATGACGGCAGCCGATGTCGCTTTCGCGAAAAGTCTGCCGCACCACGTCGCCGACAATGGCCAGGATGCGCGCTCCGTCCTCCGGCTGGCGCGACTGGAGCCACTGCCCGAAGTTGTTCAGGTCGAACAACACCACCGTCACCGGATCGTGGATGCGGCTGGAGCGGGCCAACTCCTGGCGCAAATGATCCTGGAACAGGGCGGGAATGCACAGCCCGGTTTCCGGATCCAGGCTGGTGAGTCGGAGCAACTCCCGGGTTCGCTCCTCCAGCCGGTGTTCCAGGGCGGCGGCCTTGGCTTCCGCGTCCCGCCGGGCCTGTTGCTGGGGCGCGACGGCCCCTTGCAACATCCCTTCCGCCACCAGATGCAACTCCCATTGCAGCAGCCGCCGCCAGTCGGGAACGGGGGCGGCCTGGCCAGTGGTCAATTTGGGCGAGGGGAGGGATTGGCATGTGTCGTGGAGCAGGGCGACCAATCGGGCGGCGGCGGCCATGGGCAGGGCCAGGGGAACATGCCGGGCGGCGAGAAACCGCCCCAGCCCTAGTCGGTTGTCGGCGTAGGGGGTGTCGAACACCCCCTGGATCAGCTCGTTGAGAAACTCCTCGACCCCTTTCAGCAACGGTGCGCCGCCGCGAATCCGCCACTCCCGGGTCAGGGGGGTGGCGTCAAGTTCCTGGCTCAGTCGTTGCGCCAAGTCGGTCAGGTGGGGGGTCAGGGTCGGGCGCCACGCCGCCAGCAGCCCCTCCTGCGTCGTCGAAACGCCGAAGAGGGCCTTCAACTCCTCCACCGAGGCGGAGATGGAGGAGGGGGCGGGGGAAGCGGGGGAAGTCATGGTCTCATCCTGCGCATCAGGGAGGGTTTTATAGTAATTTCAAACCAGTTTTACACATTGTCAGCCAGATTTTACGCTCGTCATTCCCGCGAAAGCGGGAATCCAGAATAGCCGATAGGCGAATGGCTTCCTTCAAACAAACGGAAAAGGGGCTTGGTTCCTTGTAACGATGTCTGCATGTTCCTCCCCCGCCTCTGGATTCCCGCTTTCGCGGGAATGACGTTTTCGTGGGTGAAGAGTTGGTAGCGCACCCCTGGCGCCGCTTGACGCTAGGCGCAATTTTCAATGGGAAACATGATGTGAGGGGGAGAGCCCCCCACGGGTCGGGAGCTATTCTAGCAAATTCAGGGAAAAACGGTGCCGGAGTTTTTCCCTCTCCCCGATATTTCCCGAAGTGAGGGGGGGGGAAGACCCCGGTTCCGCGGGATTCATCCGCCCTTGTGGGAGCGCACGAAGCGGTTCAAGGCCTCGCGGATCGGCTCGAAGCTCTGCTTGAGGGCGTTCAAAAGCCGTTGAATCTCCGCCCAGTCCCCATCCCGGCGCAGGATGCGGGCGTGAAGGGCGGCGGAGGGCTCCTTGATTTGGGCGAAAATGCTGTTGGCCATACTCCCCTTGAGGACGTGGGATTTGGCGGCGGCGGATTCGACCTCCCGTTGCATCACATCCCGTTCCAGGCTCTCCAGCAACTCGGTCAGTTGGCTGAGGATCACCTCCGCCACCTCCAGGAAGGTCTCCTCGGGCAAGCCGGTGATCTGCATGGCGGCGACCACGTCCACCTCGGGGAGCGACGGGGTCGCGGGGGTAACGGGGGTCGGTTCCGGGGCGGGGGCGGCGAGAGGGGCGAAGCGATCCAATTGCGCCTTGAGGGACTGCATCATCACCGGTTTGTCGAGAAAACCGTTCATGCCGGCGATTTCGCAGGCCTCGCGGCCCGCCGGGGTGATGTCGGCGGTGAAGGCGATCACCGGGGTTGGGGGACGATTTTGTTCCTGCTCCCAGGCGCGGATTTGCCGGGTGGTTTCGTAACCGTCCATGCCCGGCATTTGGCAATCCATCAGCACCAGGTCGAAGGAGTGCGCCTGGAACAGGGCGAGGGCCTCCAGACCGCCCCGGGCGGCATGCACCCGCTGCCGGTCGCACCCCAGGCGCAACAGCATGGCGTTGGCCACCTTGAGATTGGCCTCTTGATCGTCCACCAGCAGCACCGATCCGGCGTATCCGGCGGTGGAGTCGGCGGAGCGGGGCGACGACGGGGGGGGGGTGGCGCAATGTCTCGCGAGGGAGGCGCTGAGCAGTTGCCGCACGGCGGTGCGCAACCGGTCGGCGCTGAAGGGTTTTTGCAGGCAGAGGGCGGCCCCCGGCAGGGCGGAGGCGATGTCGCACCCCTGATCCATCAAGTCGGTGAGCAAAATGTAGCGCAAATTTTTGAACACCGGTTTGTTCAACAGCGACAGATCTTGTCGGCTCCCCTGACCGGGCTGCTGGTTGACGATCACCAGCCGGTAGGGGCGTTGACCGGCGGGGGGTTTGCGCAGCAGCGCCGCCGCGGTTTCAATTTCGTGGACCTGGTCGATGCGGGCCCCCCAGCCGGTGAAAAAGTTATCCAGCAACGCGGCCTGAAGTCCACTGCTGCCCACCCCCAGCACCCGTTCGCCGTGGAACTCCAGGGGGGCGGCGGCGGAGGGGGCGCGGCTTTGGGTTTTGAGCCGCACGGTGAAGAAAAAGACGCTGCCGTTGGGGGCGTCGGGTCGCTCCTCCACCCCGATCTCTCCCTCCATCAACTCCACCAAGCGCTTGCTGATGGCCAACCCCAGCCCGGTGCCGCCGTACTCCCGGGTGTTGCCGGTATGGGCCTGGGTGAAGTGCTGAAAGATCATCTCCCGCTTTTCCGGCGGAATGCCAACCCCCGAATCCCGCACTTCGAAGAGAAATTCCACCGACTGATCGTCCCGATCGATGGGACCGCCGTACAACTCCACCGCCCCGCCCCGAGGGGTGAACTTGATGGCGTTGCTCAACAGATTGGTGAAAATTTGCCGCAGCCGGTTGGGGTCGCCGCGCATGTTGGTTTGCAGTTCGCTGGGCAGGAAGGCGGTCAGCTCCAGCCCCTTGGCGTGGGCCAGGGGGGCCATGGTCAGGGCGATTTCGTCCAGCAGATCCCGCAGGTCGAAATCCACCATGTCCAGGTTGAAGCGCCCCGCCTCGATTTTGGAAAAATCAAGAATGTCGTTGATCAGGTGGAGCAGCCCCCGGCCCGAGCTGCCGGCGATACGGGCGTAGTCCCGTTTTTGCGCCTCCAGTTGATCGTCGTCCAGCAGCTCCAACATGCCCAGCACCACGTTGAGGGGGGTGCGGATTTCGTGGCTCATGGCGGCCAGGAATTCGCTCTTGGCGCGATTGGCTTGCAGGGCTTGATCCCGGGTCGCCTCCAGTTCGGCGGTGCGCTGCCGCACCAGGGCCTCCAGCCGCTCCTCGGTCTGAATTTGATCGGTGATATTGGTGCGGATGGCGATGAACTGATACGGTTTGCCCCCCTCGTCGAGAAAGGGGACGATGGTGGCGTTCTGCCAATAGAGCGAGCCGTCTCGACTGCGGTTGCAGACCACGCCGTTCCACACCCGCCCCGCCAGGATGTCGTCCCACAACCGCTGGAAAAATTCCGGGGGATGACGGCCCGAATTGAGGAGCCGATGGTTTTTTCCCAGCAGCTCTTCCCGGGGGTATTGGCTCATGCGGACGAATTGATCGTTGACGTAGGTGATGCGGCCCTGGGGATCGGTGGCGCTGACGATGGCGTGCTGGTCCAAGGCCTGCAGCAGCCGCTCCCGGTCATCCAGCGAGGCGCGCAGCCCTTGCAGGCTGTCGGAAACCTTGACTTCCAACTCCGCCTTGGCCTGACGCAAGGCCTCGCCGCTGGCGTAGTGCTGGGCGATGAGGGGCATCCAACGCCACATGCCGAGGCCGCCGAAGAGGACGGCGGCCATCTCCAGGCTCTCTTCCAGCGAGTCGAGAAAGGAGATCTCCGGCCGCCAGGCGTGAATCAGATTGACCGCTCGGGAGGCGATGATCAGCAGACCGACGGGAAAGATCCAGCGCCACTCGCGGGAGCGGTTGAGCCCATGTTGGATCCCCACCACCAGCAAAAAGAGCAGCATGGCGATGACGGCGGCGGTGGAGAGCAGGTGCAGGGAAAGATTCAACATGATCCGGTTCCGTCCGAAAGGCCTGACGGTGGAATGGGGGAGGCGAACCCATCGCCCGCGGGGCGCGCCCCTTCCATAGCGCCTCAAGCTTATGGATTGTAACGGGATCGGTTCACTATAGGGGAAACCGCTCCCTGATGCCATGTTTTGGCGTTGCCTGGAAAAAAGGGCGTGTTATGATTTTCCGATAACGGTTCGGCCCCATGAACGGTCATTCTGGCAACGGTTTCGCCTCATGAACGGTCACTCTGGGCGGGAACAAGGGACTTGACGAAAGGACATTCCAGTCGTGGATCGAGCGGGAGGGCATGAAATGAGGGTTGGAGCGAAAAAAACGGCGCGGGTCGCCGCTGTTTTGGTGTGCGGCATGATCTCCGGGGCGTGGGCGGCGGAGGCTCCCAAGGAGGCCAAGGAGGATCCCGCCCGTTTTCTGAAGAAAAAGGAGGCCTACGTCCTGGGGCTGCAAAAGGAGTTGGTCTGCACCCAGAAGGCGGAGAACCCAAAGGCGCTGCACGACTGCAAGGAGGTCCGGCAGCAAGAGATCAAGGCCTACAAGGATCGGGAAAAAGAGGCCCGCCTGGTCGAGAAAAAGCAGAAGGTGGAGCAGCAATTGCAGCAGTTGGGCGGGACGACGAAGCCGACCGCCGCTCCCGCCGCTCCCGCTCCCGCTCCCGCTCCCGCCAAACCCGGAGCCGCTCCCGCCAGACCCTGACCCTCGCCCCATGTCTGGCGAGGATTTCGTTGCGGTGGAATATGGAAAAAGCCGGGAAGGGTCTCCTTCCCGGCTTTGCCGATTTCATGGGAAGGCGAGGGGGGATTACACCATCTGTTCGGCCACCCGGACCGTCAGATCGCCCAGCATGTTGGCGTAGCTGCCCAACTCGTTGTCGTACCAGCCGTAGACCACCGCCTGGGTGACGGGCACCCGCAGTTTGCCGTGGGCCGCCCCCGCCATCTCCGGGGGGATTTGCGGCAGGTGGGAGAGATCGACCCGGGCGTAGGCGGTGCGGGTGTGTGTCTCCTGGGCCTCGATCACCGCCCCCGCCTTGGGGAAGCCGATGATGTCGGCGGAGACGTTTTGCGCCTCGCTGTAGCCCAGATAGCCCTGGTACGGTCCTTCGGAGGCTTCGCGGTAAATGCCGTTGATCACCGCCCGGTTGATGCCTCCGTCGGCGTCGTGGTCCGGGTGATCGGACTGGAAGTTGAGGGTGAGGATGACCAGCGAGCCGGCGAGGGTGGGAATCCGCACCGATTCGGCCATGAAGGCGATCTCGCCCATCTCCGGGATCACCAGCTTGAGGGCCTTGGCGGCACCGGTGGTGGTGAGGATGATATTGTTGAGGGCGCTTCGGGTTTTGCGCAGATCCAAGGCCCCGGCGGCGGGCAGGGCGTCCAGCACCACTTGGCTGGGGGTGGCGGCGTGAATCGTGACCATGGAGGCGGAGAGAATTTTGTCCGCCCCCAGCCGATCCAGCAGCGGCTTCATCATGAACGCCAAACACGTGGTGGTGCAGGAGGCCGCCGAGAGGACGGCGTGGCGCTGGGGATCGAAGGTGGCGTCGTTGATGGCGGCGATGAGGGTCGTCGCGTCCTCGGGCATGGGGAGCCCCTTGGTTTTGATCTTGAACGGGGCGGAGAGGATGACTTTTTCTGCTCCCGCCGCCAGATGACCGCGCAGCGAACCGCTGGCGGCGTCGGCGGGCTGGGTGGGGTCGGCGAAGACGCCGGTGCAGTCCACCACCAGCCGCGCCCCGTGATCCCGCCAGCCGATCTCCCGGGGGTTGCGGGCGGTGCGCAAAAATTGCACGGGCAGGCCGTTGATGGTCATGGTTCCGGCCTGCTCGTCGAGATTTTCGATCACCCGCCCGCCGTGAAATCCGTGGAGGTAGGTTTCCAGGCGGCCATAGGTGCTGTCCTTCTCCACCGATTGGGCCAGATCCTGGAGGCTGGTTCCGACGTTGCGCCCCAGGTTGACCACCACGCCTTCAAAGTGCGGACGCGCCACGTGGCGCCACAGGGTCAGCTTGCCGATGCGTCCCAAGCCGTTAATGCCCAGTTTCATGATCCGGATCTCCTCGTTCCTCGCGAACCTTTTATCGCCGCCGTGAACCGGTCTTGACGCCTATCCCGCGCCAATCCCGCCAATCTCGCCAAACCGGCGACGCCACGCGAAACATTCTACACCTCTCCGATCCGGCGGTCGATGCGGGGCGGCTCGAAACAGGACTCCACCGGGTGCCAGTCCAGGAGAAACAGGCCGCTGGAGCCGTCGATGCTGATGCGGTCCCCCACCCGGATGGTCCGCCCGTTGATCCGGCAGGCGGAGAAGGCGTCCATCACCACCAAATTTTCCACCCCCACCACGCAGGTCTTGGCCAGTCGGGCGGCGACGATGGCGGCGTGGGAGGTCTGCCCCCCCCGGGCGGTGAGCAGCCCGTCGGCCCGGGAGACTTCCTGGATGTCGTCGGGCACGGTGTCGTAGCGAATGAGAATCAGGGGGGATTCGGGATCCTTCTCGCGCAGGGTTTGGATCTGCTCCAGGTTGAACACCGCCCGACCGCACATCGGTCCGCCACTGACGCCGATCCCCTGGCCCAGACGGCTTTTTTCCAACTCCGGGGTGGGGCGGAAGGCCCGGCCCGATCCCTTCTCCTTCCAGGCCGAGACCATGTCCCGGGTTTGCAGGAGAAACAGATGGTCCGCCGTCGGTCCGTCGAAGGTGAATTCGATCTCCTGGGGGTTCCATTGCAGGTTGTAGACCAGATGCCGGGCGGCGGCCAAAAGTTTCTGGTAGACGTCGGGAAAGCGTCGTTCCAGGCAACTTTCCGGATCCCGACCGTCATACTGGCACTGCTCCAGGGAGATGGGCAGGGTGGCCACCAGGCCGCCCACGATATCCTCCCCCTGGCTGCCCGGGGTGTAGTCGCCCCACAGCACCACCCGGTTGAGCTTGCGGTGGGGGTGGGCGGTGAAGGTCACGCCCGCCCCGGAACGTTCGTTGATGTTGCCGAAAATCATGGCTTGCAGCACCACCGCCGTGCCCCACTCCTCGGCGATGCCCATCAGTTGGCGATAGGCCAGGGCCTTGGGGGCGCTCCATGACGCCATCACCAGTCGGATGGCCTCTTCCAACTGCTCCCAAGGGTCGGCGGGGATGGGGGCGTGGCGGGCGGCGTGGATGGTGGCGTGGTAGGAGAGGGCCAATTGCCGCATCTGCTCGGGGGAGAAATCTTTTTTCTTGCGCACCCCGGTTTTGCGCTTGGCGTTGCGCATCAGCGCCCCGAAGCTCTCCCGGGTCATGTTGGCGGACATGCCCCAGGATTGGATGAACCGGCGATAGGCGTCCCAGGCGAACCAGGGGTTGCCGGTGCGGCGGGCCAGGCTTTCGACGATGGTTTCGTTCATCCCCACGTTGAGGATGGTCTGCATCATCCCCGGCATGGAGATCAACGCCCCGCTGCGCACCGAAAGCAGCATCGGATGATCCGGATCGCCGTAGCGCCCCCGGTTGAACAGCCCCTCGATGCGATGGACCTCCCGCCGCAGTTGCCGGAAAAAATCCTCCCGGGCCAGGGGATATTCGCGGATCAAGCGGCGGTAGCGGAAGCCCTCGGTGGTGAGGATGGCCCCCGGGGGGACCGGAGCCCCGGTGGCGGCCAGATCCACCAACCCGCGCCCCTTGGCGCCCAATTGAATGGGATTGTTCACCCGCTCGTTGGGAACGTGGATGCCGCTGAACAGGCGGATGGGGTCGAAGGCGATGAGTTCATCCAGCCATTGGGTGGGCAGGCGGTTTTGTTGCACCAACAGCAGCCGTTGCAACCGGGTGATGAAGTTGTCGAAGGATTGCAGCCCGAAGGTCTCCGCCAGCAGATCCCGCAGGATCGATTCGTTCACCCGCTCCAGGGTGGCCACCGGATCGTCATCCCGCAGCAGGCGATATTTGGTCAGCAGGTCCGCATCGTCGGTCAGGGGCAGGACGATGGCCAGATTGTCCCGATGATGGCTGACGTAATAGGTGTAGACCACCGCCTTGACCCCTTCCGAAAAGCCCCGGATGACATCCAGGTACTGATGGAAGGAGAAGCGGTCCATGGCCAGCAGCCGCTCCAGGATATCCAACTGGCGGGTGAGCTTGCGGGGGGCGATGCCGTCCAGATTGAGGGCGCGCAAAAAAAGCCGGAGATACTTGGCCACCCGGAAGGAGGCGGCGCGGGTCATGAACCCCTCGGGAATGCGGTCCGACAGCCGCTCCAGATGGATCCGGGCGGCGTTTTCCAGGCGGAAGCTCAGGGAGAGGGCGTCGAACTTGCGCTCCCGGTAGCAGCCGTAGACCGAGGGGATATCCACCGCGACGTGACGCTTTTGAAAAATTTCGCTGCGCGCCTCGAACTGTTCCGGGCTGAGGATCACCTCCTTGAGGGATTCCAGGGCGGAGAGCAGGACGGCGAGTTTTTCCGGATCCTCCAGGTCGGGGTCGTCGAGAACGTCCAGCACCGCCCGCATGCTGGGCAGCCCATCCTCCTCGGCCTGGACCAGCCGGGCGCGCAACGCCTGACCGCCGGGGGTGTATTTCTGGTGCAGCAGTTGATAGAGCTGGACCATGAGAAAGACCCGGCGGCGCTCCTCCGCCGCCTCCTCGGGCAGGGCGTCGAGACGGGTTTGGAGTTCGCTCAAGGGGACGGCCAGCAGCGACTCCTCTTCCTCCCGCCAGTGGGCCTCGGCGAAGAGCCGCTGGAGGATGCGTCGGCGCCCCGCCAGGGGGGCGGGATCCAGGGCCGAGGGGTCCAACCACTCCTCGGGAAGGACGACGGAGAGGACGCCCTGCCGCCCGGTGCGCCAAAAATGGAGGATCTCCCGGGCCTGTCGCACGGTGTGGTTGGCGCTCTCCACATGGCACTGCTTGCGCAAAAAATGGATCAGCCGGTCGCCCCGCCGGGTGAGTTCGTCCAACTCGGTGGAGACGTCGCGAAGCTCCCCCTCGGCCCCGATTTCGTTGTAATAGACCGGCAACAGTCGGGCGAACTGCTTGACCAGATTGTAAACCGGGCTGATGTCCGCATTGAGCAGTTGGGTCACTTCCCTTTGGAAGAGATCGGTATCGCGGATGCAGGTTCCCCCCAGCTTGAGGTTGAGGATCAACCCCGAAAGCAGGGTGGAACACCACCAGGGGTGCCGGGCGATGAGCCCCAGCCAGACCCGGATGTTATACAAATGAAAGGGGTTGCACAGGAGTTGCCAGTCGTTGCCGACGCCCCGCACGGCGCTGTGTTGGAATCCGAAACGGACGGCGTGGCCCAGCAGCAACTCCATCAACGGCCCCTGGTTGCGCTTGAGCAACTCCCCCCCAAGCACCTCGACGCATTGCAGGGCGGTTTTGGGGTAGTCCACGGCGTTGGCCTTGAGAAAGAGAAAGGCCTTGTCGAGAAAACCCCGGATCTCCTGATACCCCCGCTGCAACTGCACCAGATGGACCAGGCTGCGGTTGATCTCCCGCAGGGTCTCCTCGTGGAGCTGCCACAGTCCGGGGATCTCCATGATATGAAACATGAAGCGCAACTTGCGGCTTTCGCTCATGCTTTCGGCGACGACGGAGAGTTCGTCGTGGGAGGCGGCGAAGCCCAGTTGCTCCATGGCCCGGCGATAGCCCCGCACGATGTCCAGGAAGCCGGGCATGGCCAGCATGGTCCGCGCCGCCTCCAGGCTGGGGGGGGTGGCGGAGAGGTCCGTCAGGCGCATGGAGAGCTGTTCCAGGCGATGGGCGGCGATGTCGGAAAAGGCCCCCGCCCCCGGGGCGGCGAAATGGGCCGGATCGGGGCGCTGCCGCCAGTAGCGATAGGTGGCGGTGAGCAGCCGCAACAACAGGGCGTGAATCGGTTCCGCCGCCACCCCCGGCAGGGGGGCCGGACCGGATTTTTCCCCCATCTTGTCCAGCAGCAGTTGGAGGGCGCGGGGGAGGGGGGCGTGGCTCTGTCCCAGCAGCAGCAGCCGCTCCTCCGGCAGCTCGGCCAGGCGGGTGAAGAGCCCTTCCAGGGCGGGGACGAAGAGGGGGAGGCGCTGGGGCGGCAGATGGCGAACGGTTTTGTCCAGCCAGGCGGTCAACCCTTCCAGGGCGGCGAAGGCCTCGGGTTCCTTCTTGGCCTCCTGCTGGGCCTGGAGGAAAAAGCCGCAGATCAGTTCGAAGCACTCCGGCCCCTGGGCCGGGTTGAGGAAATAGGGGGCGTGTTGCAGGGCGAACCCCTTGAGTTCGGGGAGGATCAACCGCCAGTTGCGAAAGGGGTGGTTGAGTTCCAGCAACAGCTTGTCCACCGTCTTGGCCACCCCGGCGTAGGGGGCGGACACGGCGCGCAACACCAAGTGCCGGGGATCGATGGCGATGGCCTCGACGGCGGTGGCCCGCAAATTGGCCCGCAAGGCCCCGGAGACCAGGGGGCGGACGACGGGGGGGGGCG
>JADGAP010000090.1 GCA_015231965.1 Magnetococcales bacterium
ACGAGCCCGATCCGCAGGCGACGAATGCCGGGCCGCCCAAGGAGACTCCCGACTCACCCCAGAAGGATCCTCTTCCGGTAAAGCTGGAGGCGGTTACTCCTCCCGAGAGCAAGGACAAACCCGCCCCAAATGACACCGGGGTGAGCCTTGAGGGATGGGACTACCAAGCCAATCGCCATCCCACCGATCCTCCGGTGTTGGCCCTCAAGCCGGGGATTGACTATGCCGTGACTCGGAAACCGATTCCTGGCAAGGAGACCACTTCAACCATGTTGGTGAATGAGACGATTCAGGAGATTCGTCGACTGGGAAAGGGGAACCCTTACTGGGAAATGCTTAACAAAAAGAAGGACCATCAAAAGTTCCAAACCGCCTTCGAATATCGCAAGATTGCCGAGGATGCCAAGGGAAGCTTTGGCACGGTTGAAGTGACGGACTATTGGGGTAACCGGCAACACGTTTCGGTGATTGATAAACGGGTTGAGGATGCCAATCCCACGCTTCGCGGGGGGCAGGTATGGGGTGCGCCGGATGGCATGACCTTGAAGGACTATGTCGATGTGGCGAAGAAACTGGCACGCGCGGACTGGATTTACGCCTGCCGCGACGGCAGCCCCTTTGACCTGAAGCGTCAACACTATCCCCAAAATCTGGAGAATCTGAGCCTGAACAACTTCCTGACGCCGATGATGATGGAAAAGTTCGACGATGTTCAGAAGGCCGCTCTCAAGGCGGATATCGCCACCTCGGTGAAGGAGGACAGCGCAAACATGATCTACGGGGCAGGCTGCGCGGCCCAGAAGATGAGCCTCAAGGCCTGTTTGGCTGGGGCGGGATTGGCGCAAACCACGTATGACCTGATGACGGATGTGAGTGGTGAGGATGCTGAGAAGGAGTACAAAGACAAGCAGAAGAGTCCGGAGGATGGTTCTCCCCTGGATTATGTTACTGGTGGAACGAAGCCCACGCGCTTTGGGGAGCGGGGATGGGATGCGCGCAAGATCGTCCTGGGTTACATGGAGGGCCAGGAGATTTTGGCGGAAGAGGAACAGAAGTAAATAATATTCGTCAATCTTGGAAGGAGGGCGACGCAAGCCGCCCTCCTTCCAGCCATGAGGAGCCTGTGATGGATCATTCACCTGGGTGGAAAGAGTGCTTGTCAGCCCTCATCAATCTGCTTAAGCAAATGAGGTCGTTTCTCTCCCGCTTCATGATCGGAAGAATGCTGCTGCGTATATTCTATTATGTTATCATTCCCATTTATATCTTTAAATTTGGATTGATGATCTATGATGCGGCGCTGCTCTCGTCTGACTTGATTCCAGCCTACCAAGGATATCGACTGTTGTTCGATCGTAACAAGGAAGATTTCCTCAAGCTTGCGGTTAACAGAAAATATTATGATGAGGTCAGGTATTTTCATGATCTGGTATCCATTGAAACAGACAGATGTATATTTTATTATAGGGTGGAAGACGCCGCATGGCGGATATGGACAAAGTATTGGGTTCCCATTCAATGCGATTCATCTCACGCCTATGCGCAAAAGGCAGTAGAAGGATGGAAAGATGCTGAAAGGTTGACGAAAAATGATATAAGATTAATACATTATCACGAAAGGGGGTATGTCATATTTGACCCTGCATTTTTTGGTCGAAAGTGGATTGATGCTGATTTCCCAGGGGATCTGTCGAAACCAAGCTGGAGGGATTGGGCAATTTATTCCTATATCGTCTACTCGGAGAAGGAAATTGACGTTGATGAGATGTTGTTCCATGCTCGGCATCCATTAATCGATAGGAGTCAAAGTAGTTGGCTGACCTATCTGAAGGTTCCACTGGAAAAAAATTGGTACGTTGTGTACGCATTTTTTGAAAACGGCCCCTATGATCCCGCCGAGATGGGGGGTGGTGAATGAATCATGACGAATAAGGCCAGAGCCAATCCTGTAGGCTGTGGGCAAGTCCGCCTACGACCTGGAGCTGGTGGAACCGATGCGCCTGGAACGCATCTACGATCATCGTGGGTTGTTTCAGCGGGACGAACGGGGGATCCGCACCTTCGATTTCCTCTATCCCGAGGGCCGGGTGCGGGGCTACCACGAAAATAACAAGCCCAAACCCGGCGCGAACCCGGCGATGACGAAGGGGTGGCCATCGCAATGGATCTGGAGCGGGATGTCGATGATTTTCTGGGCATCGATCCCGACGCGCCGGATGACGAATCTCCGGGGAATGAATCGCCCGCGCCCAAGGTCGCCAAGGTTGACGAGGAGGAGGACTTGGGAGATGATTCCAAGGAAGATCCCCATCTGAAGGAGAAGCCGCGCCAGCGGGTTTCGGATGGCGACGAACCGGAACCCCAGATGCGCCATGCCGTGGCGCGGGAAGGCGATCCCCCTCCCAAGGAGAATTTTCACGAGGAGTGGATTCGTGATGAACGGGAGGCCACCAACCCGAATCGCAAGCCGCAGTATGAAAATGCCCTTTTCTCCAACCGTGATGACGAGGGGAAGCAGACCCCCCCGAAGAGCGATTCCGGCCCGGAGCGCCAGGAGGCTTCCGATCATGGCAAATCCCGCGATGAATCGTGGGGGGCGTGGAATGCGCAAGGGACGGGCGTCAGCTTGAAGGACGAGCCTGTCGCCCCATTGCGGAAGGAGGCGGAGCAGTGGTTGGAGGAGCAAGCCAAAGAGGCGGGTCGCATCCCTCCTGGAAGCCAAGTTGTGGCCGCCAATGAAACCGGCGTAGCCAGCGACGCCGCTTCAAGAGTGACGAATGGGAAATATTCCATTCCTCTGAGTGATAAAAATCGGGATGATCTGGTCAAGAGCGCCAGAAACTGGCATGGCACTCCTTATGCGAGTGCGGGCGGAAATTCCAAACGGTTGGAGGAGGCGGACTGCGCTGGTGCTAATGCAGGTATTTACAAGGACGCAGGGCTCCCATACCAACATAGACAAGCGGAATTCTTTGGTCAGGATCCTCATTGGGTGAAACTTCCGAATGGTGAACACCCAAAAAAGGGGGATGCCATCCAGTTGAGATGGTATAAGCCAAACGGGAAGGCGGTTTGGCATATCGTCATGGTTGACCCAGAAGCGGGTAAGGATGAAGGGCACGATATTCACCACGCTGGGAGTAAAGGTTATGGATCGGCTTCTCTTGCAGATGTAATCAAGAAGAGTAAAATGGAGATCATGGGTGCTTATAGCTACCGGAAGGAGGCTCGCGACGGCGAAAAATAGGTCTCTACACACGCCTGTGAGTTCCCTGGGTGCGAACAAATGCTCCCAGGGAGCTTACTTAAGAGTCCCCCGCGAAAAAGTCAGGAAGGTTATACGACGGATTTCCCAACCTATTGATCTGGAAACAGTCCGCCGTCTGACTCAATGGTGGTTTTTCGACTTCTTTCGGGGCTCGCTTAAGGAGCGAATGTAATGTATAAAATGATTGCGACATCCCTTGCGATTTTTTCTCTGATTGTATCCATATCGGATGCAATGAGTTTGAGTGGGGAAAAGATTGAACAGCTAGATCGTTCGAATCCTTACAGGACGATTGAGCAGTTTGTAAGACTTGAATATCAAGGCGTTGCTAATATGAGGTTGGATTTTGTGCGTTTCACCGATGACAGTCGTGAGGCAAGGCATGTCAATATGATTTTAAAGGATTGTGAGGAAAGGGTTCCAGAGTCCAGCGACTGTGGTTCTGCTGTTTTGTTAACAGGCGTGCTTCTTGACTATTTGTTTGATGATTATGTTGCGGTTACCGACTATCATGTCAAAGAGGTTCAGGTTGATGGCGATAAAGGCAAGGCGGTGATATTATATCATAAGGTCGCGGAAAGAACAAATATTGAAAACGTATTCAAGATAGAGGTGTTTGACGAAAGTGAAGAAGTAGCTCTTGACATGGAGAAAGTCGGTGGAA
This sequence comes from Magnetococcales bacterium, assembly GCA_015231965.1. GTDB lineage: Bacteria > Pseudomonadota > Magnetococcia > Magnetococcales > JADGAP01 > JADGAP01. The sequence continues at coordinate 3,933 of JADGAP010000090.1, forward strand.
AATGGGTGGTCGTTGATCCGCCAAGTAGGAGGGTGTCACTATTTGAAATTTATCAATATTATCACTCGTATCTTGGAAAAATTCGAGGTTTTGACAATCAAATCATCCCTCATGATGGACTGATTCATATGTTTGTTGAACATGACACGATCAAGGAAATTAAGGAACGAATGGATCGCAATCAGTCCAGAGTCCCCCGAAAGAAGCCAATAATCCCCCATTGAGTCAGACGGAAGTCTATTGCTTGATCAATAGGTTGAAAAACCCGTCGATGTAGTCTTTCCCACTTCTTTCGGGGGACTCAGGGGCTGAGCTTGGTTCGGCTGGCTGCATTGATCTGGGCTACTCGCTGTTTCACGTGGGTAGGCTAAAATCTAACCGGCTGCCGGTGAGGTAGGCCATCGAGATGGACCTGGAGCGGGATATCGATGATCATCTAGGCATCGATCCCGACGCGCCGGAGGAGGAAGCCCACGACCAGGAAGCGCCCATGCCCAAGGTCGCCAAGGTTGACGAGGAGGAGGACTTGGGAGATGATTCCAAGGAGGATCCCCATCTGAGGGAGAAGCCGCGCCGTGGCGCGACGACGGAGGACCAGAAGCCCCACGATGAGCGGGACTACTGGCTGAATCAAGCGAACCATGAGGATAAGGAACCCCCGAAGGGCGATTCCGGTCCAGAGCGCCAGGAGACGGGGCGCTGGGAATCCAGTGATGGATCGTGGGGGGGCTTGGAATGCGTTGCGAACGGGCGTCAGCCTGAAAGAGGAAGGTCCCGCCGACAAGGCGCGTAAGGAGGCGGAGCAGTGGTTGGAGGAACGGGGTCATCCTTCCCTTCCCGAGGCGAAGCCCTGGGATAGCACCATGACCGACGCGGACACCCGGCTTGAAGGGCGGGAAAATGATTCCCGTGAGTCGTCCCAGGAGTCCGAAAAGCCCCGGAATACGGCGCAACCCACGGATGCGTCCGGTCCTGCGGCACCGCTGGAGGAAGGTCGAGAAAATCGTAATACACTGGCTGACCAACCTGGACAGGCGACGAATCCACCGTCAGCGGCTCAGGTTCAAACGCCGGTTAATGCTCCCACCGCCGCCGCGCCGAAGAGCGGTGATTTGATCCTTATTCACCCCTCAAAGCAAACCCACTTCGAGTGCAACGGGCAGGTGGAGAAGATCAAGGAAATCAAGGAACACTATGACCGCTTGGGGGTGCCGGCTTCTCGTCAACAGATCTACCTCCACACCCAAAACTTCGAGGATGGCATGGGGTGTGAATCACCTAAAGATGATCCGAGTAAAGATGTGTGTGGAGGTGTGAAGCAGAAAACTCTGGATGATTTCCGGAAAGCCCATCCGGAGTTAAAGCTGCCCGCCAAAGTGACCGAGTTGACGCCTGAACATTTGGCAAAGTTCCATGAATCCTACGCCGGGGCGATTTTCCGATTTGCCGGTGGGAAGAAGATTCTGGATGAGAAGGAGAACAAGGAGATCGCCGCAGCGGTTTATGACACGCTGTTCAAGCGTGGAGAGGGATTGGGCGCTTTTGAAGTGCGTAAAGCGATCATGAAAACGACAGGTGATGATCTCAAAAACACGCCTAGCTTGGCCATCAACCAGAACCACGTCAACCTCTTGAGAAATATTTCACGGGATGGCGACATGAGTCGGAAGTTCCTGGACAATCTCTACGAAGTTCGCAAAGAAGAAAATGGGGGTAAGGATACCAAGGACAATCGGTTTTACTAGATGTCTTTCCCCAAGAAGTAGGTTGCCTAGGCATATCAACTATCTCAAACCGAGAGTCTGAGCCATCAACAGCCCGACTTCCGGTTGTTTATGAAAATGGGGGGCGCGAATGAAAATCAACCGAGTCTTTGTCTGCATTATATGGATTCATCTGAATTTAATTCCTGATTCACAGGCTGCGCCATTACTGACATCAGAAATTACCGATGTGACTAAGTTCTCTGAATACTGCAATGGTAATCTCATGGGAGATGCTTGGGCGGAAAGGCCTCAACTCAGACTAACCCTTGAATGTTTCAAAAATGGTATTATTGATTTGATCTCGTCATCACCGGCTTATAATGATGCTGACATCAACAAACTCACTGCGACTATTGACAAAATTAACGAAGATGGGTATGGCGCATTCAGCGCAATTTATGGGAATAATATGGGGACAAGCAGTATTTCATATCCATCTCATGACATCAACGAATTTCTTGAACGAGGATTGTATCAGGTTGCTAATACAATAAATAACTTAGGTTTCAATCCTGGTTCGCCGGGAACATATTGTGAAAGTCGCGATCTGAAATATAATCAAAATAAATACGAAAAGAGCGCTGAAATCGTTAGCGCATCGTCTGTAATAGATAAATGCACCAAATACGAGCTGACTGAGTATGATGAACCTTCGCCAAATGAAGAACAATACTGAGATATGCAAAAGAGATGCTTTGAGCGTGAGATGACGATGAGGATTATACAAATCTACGCATTTGATTATTGGGGAAGCGATGAATGGAAAAAGTTCCCTATTGAATTAACTAACTATATTGGATTGATCGATGATTTTTACAAAATAATATTTTCTGCGACCCATAAGGAACTGGCCGCAAGAAAGGCTCATAGCGAAGTGATGTTTGAATTGTCTATTATAATGACTCGCATCGCAATTAAGTATAACGGGTACGTCGTGGAGGATGGCTCAAATTTAATTAATGATAGATCTCTAAATAGATGCAATTTTATCCATTATCCAAAAGGACTGATATATGAGTTAAGATAATCAGCAACAGAGATATTGTCGTTAGCGCCACATGCGCTTGAATAGCTGATATACACTTATCAGCGCCGCGCCTTGGAATTGAGAACCCGGCGATGACGAGGACGTGGCCATCGAGATGGACCTGGAGCGGGATATCGATGATTTTCTGGGCATCGATCCCGACGCGCCGGAGGAGGAGGAATCTCCAACTCCGACGGAACCGCCCCTGCCCGAGCCCGACGAGGTTGACGGCGGTCAGGACTTGGGGGATGATTCCAAGGAAGATCACCGCCTGAAGGAGAAGCCGAATGTCCTCCGGGAAAGTCCGCTCGCGCTAGGCACGTGCATGGCCAAGGCTCGTCCCAACCCCTCCTTCAACAGAAGGGGGGCGGATCAACACGCCGCAATCTACAACCTCATGCCGTGGGAAGACAACCAACGGGCGTCGAAATGAGGCAGGCGTCTCACCAATCAGTTCACCAGAAATGGGTGGACTTAATCGTCTGAGGGAAGATATCATGACTTGCAAAACTGGAGGCGGCAGTCTCTGCCAACCATACGACCCAAGAAATGGGCAGTTTTCCTCCACTGGGGGAAGCAGCGGAAATCAATCGCCAGCCGCGGCGGAACCGCTTCAGCCAACTCTCGAAATGCCGCCCTATGTGGTGGCGCGAAATGATATCCCCCCATCGGTTTGGGCGGCCTTCGCTGCGGCCTTGGACCGGTTGCCGGGAATCACGGAACGCGAAAAATATGTCTACATGATGATCTTCGGCACGGAAGGTGAGCTGAATGTTGATAAAGACATCGGGACATCGAGTGGAATTACTCCCAGCGTACTGGCAAGCATAATCCGTCAAAATAAGTTTAAGCCGGATCATCCCATCTCTGGTCCCAAGGATATGACCTTGGCCGAGCGGGCGCGCTACTACCGGGCGATCATCGACGAACGGCTCCGTTCGTTTGGTGGTCACGCGATCTTCTCCAGGTTGGGAGATGATAAAACAGCGGCGGCCATCGCCGACGTGATGTTCCAACTTTCGGATGGCGCCGCCGAATGGGTCTTCCAAGAGGCCATGTCGATCTGGGGCATGGGGTCCGACAGCATCAAGCAAAAGCCAACATTCATGACCGGCAACACGCGGAACAACGTCCTGGCGGTGGCCGCCGATCCACCGAAACGTGGAACTTTTCGCGATGCCATCGCTGTGGCGCGGACCAAACATTTTCCTGGGGGAAAAGGGGATGACCTGCGTGGCATGAACCGCTACAACATGTTTCGCTGAGTCAGTCCCCCTTCAGGGAATCTCGCGCATGGTTCGGGGCGCCGGGAATCGCCGGCACCCCATTTTCAGGAGGATCCTTGTGCTTAGAATGATAACCTCTCATCTTCTCGTTGCCATCTCTTCCGCCGCCTTGGCATGGGTCTTTCACGATGATCTGATGCCTGTTCATGATCAATTCGCCTATCATGTTAATATTTACCAGTCAATATCGGGGAAAGGACGAGAATCCATTAAAAAATGTCGGAATATCACGGATTCGCAGCACAGTAACCACTCGCCAACTCACGTCGCAAGCTATTATGCATCGTGTCTGGATGAAATCAATCATGGTTTATCGTATGAAATACTTACTCCGGAAGGTTTGGACAACTTCAATATTGCGATCGATGATTTTGACAAGGTGCTGAGTCAGGTGCTGTATGTAATCTTCTGTGGGCAAGAAGATGGATTTTGCGGCAGCTACGCCGCGCAACAAAGTCTTGAACGCATCGCTCAAGTTTATGAGGTGTTGCTGGATGCCCTCCAGGATGAGCGCAATATCATGCCATCCAGGGAGGAGCATGAAATATTTCGCAAAAAATGGTTTGAGGAACATCCGGAATGGCACCCTCAATACACGCCGAAATCCGGGGAAGTGCTGCAAGGAGGCGACGATAACATGTTTCGCTGAGTCAGAACTCCTCCAGGGAATGTTGTGCAGGCTTGGGGCGCCGGGAATCACCGAAGCCCCATCTTTCAGGAGAATCTCCGTGTTTAGGATGCTAATATCCCACCTTATTGTTGCCATCTCCGCCGCCGCGGTGGCATGGGTCTTTCACGATGAACTGATGCCTGTCCATGATCGATACGCCTATCGTGTTAATATTTATCAGTCAATATCAGGGAAAGGAAGAGATGCCATTCAAAATTGTCGGTATGTCACCGAAACGCAGCATTCAAGAAATTCTCCAACGCATGTTGCGGGTCACTATGCATCATGTTTACATCAAGAGATTGATGAGCTTGCCTATGATGTACTTACCCCAAGGGGGTTGGATGAATTCAAATGTCAATTTGATAATTTTCATGAAGCCATGCAAGCTGTTATAGACACCATATTTTGTGGGCAGGAAGATGGATTTTGCGGCAGCTACGCCGCGCAACAAAGTCTTGAACGCATCGCTCAAGTTTATGAGGTGTTGCTGGATGCCTTGCAAGATGAGCGCAATATCATGCCATCCAGGGAAGAACATGAACTCTTTCGCAAAAAATGGTTTGAGGAGCATCTGGACTGGCGTCCTCAATACCAGCCTAAAACCGGAAAAGTGTTGCCAGCAGGGGACGAATAATCCATGGGGGAGGATTAAGCAGGCTTTTTCCTTCCCATGTTGCGAGGTCGTCATTCTTCCAAACTGCCTGTTTCCTGGCGCGTCCTGGACGTTTTTGAAGAAAAATTCGTGAATTAGATGGGATGTGTCCCGATCCTCCTTGGGGAGGATTCGGGGATCCTTCCGCGCCCAGGGATAGGCGCGAATGAATAAATTTAGTAATTCCGGCCAGTTTCCGTCCTCGGGCGGAAAAGCCGAATGACCTCCGGGAAAGTCCGGTCGCGCCAGGCCCGCGCATGGCCCAGGCTCGTCCCAACCCCTCCTCAACAGGATGGGGGCGGATCAACGCGCCGCAATCCACAACCTCATGCAGTGCGAAGACAACCAACAGGAGAGAAGCAATGAGCAACGAATCCACGCAGTGGCAGAAAAACTTTTACGTCGGCGGCGTCCACCTCCTGGCGCAGCAGAAGGGCAGCCGGTTGATCAACACCGTGCGCAACGACGGCAAGGTGGTGGGCGAGCGGGTCTTTTTTGACCGGTTGGGCGCCATCGAGGCCCAGGAGAAGAACGTCCGCTTCGGCGACACCCCCCTGGCTCCCGACAACCACTCCCGCCGCTGCGGCATTCTGCGGGAATTCAACTGGGCCAAGCTCACCGACCACGCCGAGACGTTGAAGAGCGGCATGGATCCCACCAAGATGTATCAAGCCGCCGCCTCCCACGCCATGGGTCGGCGCATGGACTCCTTGATCATCGACGCCGCCAATGGGACCGCTTACACCGGCAAGAACGGCACCACTGCCGTCCAACTCCCCGCCTCGCAGAAGATCGCCGTCGGCGCGGCCGGGCTGACCATCGCCAAGTTGATCGAGGCCCGCGAGAAGTTGGACATGGCCGAGATCGACCCCGACGCCGAGCGCTTCTGCGTGGTCACCGCCAAGCAGATCAGCAACCTGCTCAACACCACCGAAGTCAAAAGCGAGGACTACAACGAAGTCAAGGGCCTGGTTCAGGGCAAGGTGGAGACCTTCATGGGCTTCAAGTTCATCCGCACCGAGCGGTTGACCTCCGATGCCTCCGGCAACCGCCTGATCCTGTGCTACGCCAAGCCCGCCTTGGGTCTGCTCATCGGGCGCGGTCCGGTGCATGAGCAGTCGGTGCGCGGCGACAAGTCCAACGCCGTCCAGATCTACGTCGAGATGACCATGGGCGCGGCGCGCATCGAGGACGAGGGGCTGGTGCAGATCGCCTGCTCCGAGGCGTAATTTTCGAGGAGGTTCGCCTCGAAAAGCGCGTCGCAATGTAAAACTCAAGTGTTTTATGGCGCTCCTGGTCGCCTGAACCGGGGCCAGGAGCGCCCCCACCGTTTAAGGAGCATTCTTCATGGCCGTGACCAACGAAAGCAGCACCCAGATCGCCAACATCGAAGCCATTCCCCCCGTCTACCTCGAAACCAACGAGAACCACGGACGGTTGCGCGTCGCCTTCTTTGACTTTACCCAGGGCGACGCCGCCGGCGACGCCACCTCCACCGCCCGCTTGTGCAAGCTGCCCGGCGGCAAGGTGCGCATCCTCCTGCCCTTGTCCTACGTGCATCACTCGGCGCTGGGCGCCGCCCGCACCATCGATCTGGGCCATGAAGCCTACGTTCAGCCCGATGGGACCGCCGTCGCCGCCGACCCCGATGACCTGGACGCCGACGTGGACGGCTCTGCCGCCGGGGCCTACGTTCCCGCCGGAACCTTGGGAACCCACGAAACCAAGATCTTCGAAAGCCGCGACGGGGTGATCCTGACCGCCCAGGTCAACGATGCCACCCTCCCCGCCGCCGCCACCCTCTCGGGCTTCTTCGTCTACGTGCAGGATTAACGAAGCAAGTCCCATCGTCGGATGGGGAGTCGTCTTCTCATCGTCTCCCCGGTTCGGCCGGAGTCCATGAGTTTTGGGCTCCGGCCCTTTTTTCAACCTCGCGCGGAGGATCCTCCCATGGGATTGGGAAACATCTTCAAAAGCATCGGCAAAGTGGTCAAGAAAGTGTCCAAGGTCGCCGTTCCCCTGGCCGCCGCCTACTTTGGCGGCGCGGCCATGTCGGGGGCGTTCTCCTCGACGGGAACCATGATGGGGTCGTTGAGCAGTGCCTGGTCCGGGCTGAGCAATGGAGCCAGCAGTATGTTTGGGGGATTCACGAAAACCGTTGGATCGTGGTTTGGAGGAGGGGGAGGGTTGGGAAGCTCATCCCTGGGGTCGTCAGGCTTAGGCTCGTCGGGCGATATCTCCAATGGTGCTTGGAACTTCCCAAGGCAGCTACTTGATGTATCTGAACCTTGGAATGAAATGTCAGGGGGCGGTGGAGGCGGTGGAGGCGGTGGAGGCGGTGGAAGTGAGAGCGGAGATGGCAAGAAACCAGGATTCTTCAGCAATACCCAAAATGTTAAGCAACTCATATCGGGGGTTAACAGCGGTCTCAGCCTGATCCGCGCCAACAATGCCATCGGGGGGATGGAGCAAAGCATCGGGCAGATGACCGAACTGGCCGATAAAAAAGGGCTGTCCATCGCGGCGGAAGCCCAGCAATCGATCTTGAACCTGCGCCGCAACATGGCGTTGCAACGGGCGCAGATTGAATCAAAGTTCGCCGTTTCTGGAGTTCAACTGACCGGAACTCCACTGCTGATGCTGGAGGAAGCCAACCGTCTTGGGGAGGAGGAGATTGCCGCGATTCAAAATCGGGCGCTACGTTCGGAAGACGTGATGCGGTATCAAACCCGTACGAGCATCGCCTCGGTAAAACGCCAGGAGTCTAGCGCCTACTTGGGCATGGGAAGCACGTTGCTTTCCGGAATATCGAGCATCTACTCGAAGAAGGGACCGGCGGAGGCTCCCACCACTGCTGAAGAGTCGTAACATCAAATGGGGAATCCTCAATCTAGGAGATGGCCGATGAATCGGTTTCGTAATGACCATGGTAAAACTCAAGGCATTCTCATGCCCGGATCGGTTTTAACAGGGGATGATCCTCCCGTCGCGGGCGGAATGGGAGGCGAAGAGGGGTTTCAGAGCTTTGAGTCGGAGGCGGTGAAAGCCCTTCAGGGCGAGGATCGCAAGGTCCGTTTCGCCGCCATGGAGGCTCAGGCCCGGGTCGACTTTTTGCTGGGACTGGCGCATCTGGAACAGGCCATGACCGGGGTGTCCGACCCAGACGACTTCGCCAAGGGGTGGGAAGCCGGGGTGCGCACCCTGTCGGAGGATGTGACCAGGGAGCTTCGTGAAGACCTGGATGGCGATGGTTCCGACGACGGCGAACAGTTGGCCCGTCGCGCCGTGGGCGAGGAGGCCCAGTTGGCCCTGGCCCGGGTGGTCATGGGAACCCAGCAGCGGCGCTGGCGTCGGCGTCAGGTGTCGGTGTCGGTGGCCATGGAAAATTTGAAAAACCTCGCCGCCCAGAGCGTGGATCAGGAGACCCTCAACCGGCTGCGGGATCTGGCCCGGGAGCTGATCTGGCGCAATCGTCTGCTGGTGGGGGGCGATGACAAAGCGCGAGAAATGCTGCAACTGTGGAACCAAATTCTCGGATGGGATCGCTTCGTCCGCGACGCCCGCAAGGATCCGGCATCCACCCTGGAGCATTTGAAGAAAAACCCCTGGAGACTCGACCCGAAAATGGTCGAGATGGGGGGGGCCATGCTGGAGGCGATGAAGCGGGATCGCCAGGAGCAGGAGGTTCACCAAACCTTCCTGCAAACCGGGGTCCGGCAGCATCACGTGATCCGGCTTTACGGCATGATCCTGGATGGCATGGCCGGGGTGGGCGAGATCACCCAGGCCAAGGTTGAGCTGGGGTTGAAATCTTGGGAGTTCAAACGGCTCCGGGATTCGATGTCCGTCTTCCACAAGGAGACGGCGGAGGATCTGAAAAATCTGGAGTTGTGCGCCTCGGATCGCTTCGATCCGAAAAAGGCGGAACACCGGCGCGCCGCCAGCGGGGCGTGGATGGTGGTTTCGGGGCTGGTTCCCCCCCAGGATGTGGACGATCAGGCGGACCGCGCCTCCTCCTTCAGCAGTTGGTTGCAGTGCATCCCGGAGCGCATTCGCGAGGTGGCGGGGTTGGGCGTGCTCTCGTCGGATCCCGCCACGGCCACTGCCTGGGGGGTGTTTATCGAGGAGTTGGAGGATCGGTTGCCGGAGGAGTTGCTCAAATTTACCCCCGAGCAGAAGGGCACCGCCTCGCTGATGGCCCTAGGTGTTCCTCCCGAGCAAGCGGTGGAGAGGGCTCTCAAGGGATTCAAGACGCCTGCCGGGGAGCGCGCCCTGTTAGAAGCCCTTGCCGAGGAGGAGGGGGAGGCGCTGTTGGAAGAGGCCCGGGAGCTGTCGGCCCCTCGTCAACGGTGGAGCCGGGAGCAGTTGGCGCGGCTGCTCAAAACCTGGCCCAAACGGTTGGCGCGCTACCTGGCCATCCATTCCGACCCCCGCTGGGCCGCCCGCATGGCCTGGCGCGACGCCGACCTGGAACCCCGTCCCAAGCCCGACGACGAGGAGAAGAAGTCCAAGCCCGAGGCGTCGGCCGGAGACGGGGCGAAGCAGGCGCGGACCCCGCCGGAGGCCCCTCGGCCAATGCCCCAGGATGGGCAGTCGGTGGAACTTCCCGCCGAGAATCGCGCCTTGGCTCCGATTCTCCCCCAAGGGGAAGCTCGTCCCGCCAACGAGGAATCCACCCCCCTCGATCCCGTGGAAGAGGAGGCCCACCCTGACGACCAACGTCCCAGCCCGCCGGGAATGAACGAATCCCCTCCTTCCCTCTAACCTCTCAAGCGCTCCCCTTAAGCCGCCCCATGCCTCCGGATTTTCGGAACGTCGGGCGGCTTTTTTTTTACTTCGGGGGCAATACAACCAAGGATTTCTCTGGATGGCCGGCGTTCCTTGATCGTCCGGCGAGTCATCCTTCAACCCTCAACCCCATGCAGGAGAAAAATCATGTCAATCCGAGGATGCAAACCCAATGGCAGTGGAGGCGATCAACCGTATGACGACAAAGGCCAGTATGCTGGCGGCGAAGGCTGCGGGAGCGGCGGAGGCGGAAGCCCCGGCTCGGCTTCCAAGAGCCCGTGGTGGCTGAAGCATTTAGAATTCGCGGCCAACGGCTATCCCACGTTTAATCAGTGGGATGCGGGGCAGCAGGGGATGACCATGAAGGAGTCCATGGAGGCGG
>JADGAP010000091.1 GCA_015231965.1 Magnetococcales bacterium
GGCAATGATTGCCCTGGACCCGCAGTCCCTTCTAACGGATCCGCATTCCGTTCAGGCTGATCAATTTTGAAATGGAACTGCTATAGTACAAGGGAGATCAAGAGAGCCCCGGCAGAAACTCCTCCGGCATCTCCGCCAGCAGGGGAGCGGCGGCGTCCTTGGGGGAGAGAACGCCCGCCTCGCGCAGGGGCCAGGGGATGGCGAGGGCGGGGTCGTCCCAGCGGAGGGTCCGCTCATGTTCCGGATGATAATAGTCGGTGCATTTGTAGTGGAAAATCGCCTCCTCGGAGAGGACGCAAAAACCGTGGGCGAAACCGGGGGGAATATAGATTTGCCGCAGGGAATCCCCATTCAGGGTAACGGCGGTAAAGCGTCCGAAGTGGGGCGAACCGCGCCGCACGTCCACCGCCACGTCATAAATTTCCCCCCGCAACACCTGCACCAGCTTGCCCTGGGGATGGGGCCACTGATAGTGCAGACCGCGAATCACCCCCCGCCGGGACAACGAGGCGTTGTCCTGGACAAACCTTTCGGGCAGTCCGTGGGAGCGGTAGCGTTCCGCCTGATAGCTCTCCACAAAAAATCCCCGGGCATCGCCGAATACCTTGGGCGAGATCACCAACACGCCGGGAAGCCCCGTCTCCTCAACCTCCATGGCCCCGCCCCTTTCGCCGCGGCCCTTCCGCGAAGGGTTTTCTCGATTATCTCAACGTTTTCAAATAGGCGATCAAATCCCGCCGGTGGGATTTATCGCTGATTTCCTGGAACGAAACCGGATGCTTGGACTTTTTTTCCACCATGCGGGTATGGGGGATGACGCTTTCGGGATTGAGGATGTAGGCGTCCAGATGGGCCTCGTCCCAGACGAAAGGCTGCTCCTTGACCCTTTGCAGAAAGGCTTCGCTGTAGGGAAAGGTCAGGCTTCCCGCCGGACGCTGAAACACCTCCCACATGTAGGGGCCTTTTTCATGATGCTTTTGCGCCGTCAGATCGTGGCAGGTTCCGCAGTTGTTGGCTGCCAGCCGTTTTCCCGTCTCCAGGTCGGGGCTCAAAATTCGCCAAAACCCCACCGCCAATAGGAAAACAAAGATCGCCGCCATCGCCAGCTTGGCCGCGTTGCTCATGGTCCGCTCCTCTCTCCCACCGTCCGGATCCGTCCAACCCCTCGGTTCGATCCCCACGCCGCACGCTTTTTTGCATTATAGCCGGATTTCCAGGCGAGACGAAGCCCCTCCCATCCCCCCGACGCGCTCTTTTTCCCCTCGCCGCAGCCGTCTTCGGACAACGGATGATGAATCAATAGGCAGACCATGCGTCAGCGCGCCCGCCACCCTCGCATCACCATGCCCAAGTATTGAGCATTTCTGCCGATTCGTCGCCCCACCCATGATGCAATCCTTTGATCCATCGGGAAGTTCGAGATTGGCCCAAAGCTTGCGCTCTTCATTTTGGCAAGCAGGATGAACGTCTTCCGCTCATCCGACACGCCAAGGAGGCCCCCGATGAAGAACACCGTCAGCCGAATCTATCGCTTTCTCACTCAGGACGATCTGCGGCTGCTGGAAGAGATGTCGCTGCGCGTCACCTACGAACCGGACGAGGTGATCCTGCGGGAAGGCAGCCAAAAGCAATGTCTCTATATTTTGCGCAGCGGCTCGGCCCGAGTGGAAAAAGATCACCGGGGGGAGTCCATCACGGTGGACCGGCTCTCTCCGGGGGAGTTCATCGGGGTGATGTCCTTTCTCGACGACTCCCCCATGAGCGCCACCATCGCCGCCGCCGAAAAGGTGGAGATCGACTATCTGGACGGTCTCACCCTCCACGCCCTGCTCTCCTCGGTTCCGGGATTTTCCAGCCGCTTTTACATGTCGCTGGCGGTGATCATGGCCGAACGACTGCGGGAGATGATGGAACGGGTGATGCCTCCTTTTAACAAACCATCTTAACGTTCCGCGACAACCCATTGTTTAACCGAACACAAGCACTCATTTTGCGAGGTCGGGGGCTTGGCCCGTCGCGCAAGAGATTCTCCGTCCGGCGGGGCGTTGCTCCTCCTCCCCACGCTCCTCGCCGGACGGCGTGCTTCCGTCCGACGCCGCAGGTCACTCGCCCTCCGAAAACCACGCCTCCTCTTCCGGCGGGGAGGACGAGGCGGTCATGAGTGGTCGCCACCCCGCCGCCGTGAGGGTCTCCAGGGGGGCGAAACGGCTTTTGTAGGACATTTTGCGGCACCCCTCGATCCAATATCCCAGATAGACCCAGGGAAGTCCCAGCCGCTGCGCCTCCACGATCTGCCACAACACCGCCAGGGATCCCAGACTGCGACGGGCCAGGGCGGGCGAGGGATCGAAAAAGGTATAGACCGCCGAGAGGGAGGAGGGCAGACGGTCCACCACCGCCACCATCACCACCCGCCCCTCCAGCCAAAATTCATGAAACTCCGCCCCCTCGAAGGGGTGGGCCAAAAATTCCAGGTAGCTCTCCGGGCTGATTCCCTCCGCCATGGGCCCATCGCCATGCCGCGATTGCAGATAGGCCTTGTAGAGCCGGTAATGCCCTTCCTGGTAGGCCGGAGGCTGCACCGAGTGGTGCAGATCCAGGTTGCGCTTCCACACCCGGCGCCAGCTCCGCTCCCAGCAAAAGCGTTCCACGGGCAGCCTCACGGGAAAGCAGGCACCGCACCCCGCGCAACGCGGGCGATAAATCTGACTCCCGCTGCGGCGAAATCCCTTGGCCAGCAGAACCTCGTACAACGACTCGTCCATGGGGTGGTCAGGGTCCGCCAACAGGCAGGAGGTGACGCGCCCTGGCAGATAGCCGCACGGATGAGGCATGGTGTGAAACAACCGCAGCCACTCCTGGCCCCCACCGCCCACCGATTCGCTTTCCCGCCTGGACACCGCCGATCCCTCCCTCCTCCTTGCAATCCGCGCCGCACCCCGTCAAGATAACTTGCTTGCGCTCCACGCTCCATGGAAAAGCGTCCACGCAAAATCGATCATCCGCCCCGCGTCGTTGCACGTTGAAAAGAGGAAGCGCCTCATGTTTGAAGGAACCACCATACTCTGCGTCCGTCGCGGCAGCAACGTGGTCATGGGGGGAGACGGTCAGGTGACGCTGGGCAGCACCGTGATCAAGGGCAACGCCCGCAAGGTGCGCACCATGTCCGACGGCAAGGTGCTGGCCGGTTTCGCCGGCTCCACCGCCGACGCCTTTACCCTCTTCGAGCGTTTCGAGGAAAAACTGACCAAGCATGGCGGCAGCCTCTCCCGGGCGGCGGTGGAGTTGGCCAAGGATTGGCGCACCGACCGCATGTTGCGCCGCCTGGAAGCGATGCTGGCGGTGGCGGATCGGGAATACAGCCTGCTGCTCTCCGGAACCGGCGACGTGCTGGAGCCGGAAGAGGGGATCATCGCCATCGGCTCCGGGGGAACCTACGCCCTTTCGGCGGCCCGGGCGCTGCTGCGTCAAACCGAACTGCCCGCCCGGCGCATTGTCGAGGAGTCCATGCGCATCGCCGGCGAAATTTGCATCTACACCAACCACCATCTGACCCTCGAAGAGCTGTGAATGGCTGAGTTCACTCCCCGGGAGATCGTCTCGGAACTGGATCGTTTCATCATCGGTCAGGCGGACGCCAAGCGGGCGGTCTCCATCGCCCTGCGCAACCGTTGGCGCCGCCGTCAGCTGGAACCGGTGATGCGGGAGGAGGTTCACCCCAAGAACATCCTCATGATCGGTCCCACCGGCGTGGGCAAAACCGAAATCGCCCGCCGCCTGGCCCGCCTCGCCGACGCCCCGTTCATCAAGGTGGAGGCCACCAAATTCACCGAAGTGGGCTACGTGGGCCGGGATGTGGAGTCCATTATCCGGGATCTGGTGGAGATGGCGGTGAAGATGGCCGCCGAACGCTCCAAGAAAACCGTGATGCGGCAAGCGGAGGCGGCGGCGGAAGAACGGATGCTGGACATTCTGCTGCCGGGCAGCGGGCGCAGCGCCGGTCACGCCCTGGGCAGCGGCTTCGGGCGTCACGACGACGAGACCGAAGCCGATGCCAGCACCCGGCAAAAAATGCGCAAACTGCTGCGGGAAAACAAGTTGGACGACCGGGAAGTGGAGTTGGAACTGCGGGAAAACCGCTCCCAGATGTTCGAGGTCTTTCCCATGCAGCCGGGCATGGAGGGGGTCAATTTACAAGATGTGCTGGGAGGGCTCTTCGGCGGCGGTCGGGGGGCCAAGCGCAAGGCCCCGGTGGCCGAGGCCATGAAACTTCTGGTCGAGGAAGAGGCCGCCAAGCTGGTGGACCGGGATCGGGCGCAACGGGACGCGGTGGAGATGGTGGAACAGTCGGGCATCGTCTTTCTCGACGAAATCGACAAGATCACCGCCCGCAACGGCGATTACCGGGGCGGGGCCGACGTCTCCCGCGAAGGGGTGCAGCGGGATCTGCTGCCCTTGGTGGAAGGGACCACGGTCAGCACCAAATACGGCATGGTGCGCACCGATCACATTTTGTTCATCGCCTCCGGGGCCTTTCAGTTGGCCAAGCCCTCGGACCTGCTGCCGGAGTTGCAGGGGCGTCTGCCCATCCGGGTGGAGTTGAAAAGCCTCACCGAGGAGGATTTTGTCCGCATCCTCACCGAACCGGAAAACGCCCTCACCCGGCAATACGAATCGCTGCTGGGAACCGAGGGGGTCAACCTCTCGTTCACCGAGGACGGGGTGCGGATGATCGCCTCCATGGCCGCCCGGGTCAACGGGACGACGGAAAACATCGGGGCGCGTCGGCTGCACACGGTGATGGAGCGGCTGCTGGACGAAATTTCCTTCACCGCCCCTGACCGCCACGGCGAAAGTTTGGTCATCGACGCCGCCTACGTCGAAAAACAACTCAAGGATCTGGCCGGCAACGAGGATCTCTCCCGCTTCATTCTCTGATCCCACAAGGCATCAAGCCACGACGCGGCGGGGGAAAATCCCCTCCCCGCGTTCGGCTTGACTTGTCCCCGGAGATTCCATAAGATGGACTCAAGGGAGGATCGACATGCTTGCCATCACCTTTGATACCCACACGTTTATCAAAAAAATGCGGGCCGCCGGTCTTAGCGAACCCCAGGCGGAAGCCCAGGCCGAAGCGATCCGCGATGCCTTCGCCCCGACCATTGAAGGTTTGGCGACCAAACAAGATCTTCAAATCCAAATCGAATCCTTGCGCCGGGACATGAAAGAGATGGAACTGCGCATCGCCGCCGAAATCGCTCCCCTCCGCTGGGGCATGGCGGTGTCGGTGGCAACCTCGCTGGCCATTGCGCTGAAGCTTTTCATGCCGGGGCATTGATTTTCTTTCCTAACACTATTCCGAAAGAGTTTCCATATGAATCACACGCTTTTTTCTTGACAATAAAAATGCATTAATACATCTTGTCTACTGATAATATGAGAACGCTCGCCGTTCGCAACGTCTCCACAGGAAACCAGTATTACGAACTCGTTACGATTCGGGAGATTTACATGGCAATCAACATAAAAATTACGGCAGGGCATCGGCCAGTTGAATCAACTCAACAAGGTGACTGCTCGGGCGTGGAAACTATTGACGATATCAATAACATGTTTTCCTACACGGATGAAGCGCCGGGCGGTTTGGGAGATAATACAAACGTATCTTGCGGACAAAGCAATGGTTACAACGAACTAAAGGACACAGTTTATAAAAAATACCTGCTTCCTCACATCAAAAGCCGTAAAATAACAGAAGATAAGGCTATCAAGGCCATGTGTGAAACGTGCAGAGAAATGCAGCTAAGATTCGGCAATGACAAACCAAGAGATGCATTCAAAGCGCTTCTTAGCAAGAATCTCGGGGGGATTCCGATCCCGTAATGTTTCGATGCGCATAACGCATTCGCCAACCAGAACAAGCATCCGTCCGGAACCCACTGGCCACGCCCCTCTCCCCATAGTACCGGGAGAGGGAACGCGGCCATAGAAACAAAACAAATTACTTCATTCAATATAGCAATTCCATTTCAATTCTGCACATCAGGAACTTGAAGGAACGAGGAACTCATTCCAAAAATAGATCGTCATTCCCGCGAAAGCGGGAATCCAGCCGTTGATTCCATACGCCCTACCCCATCACCACGACAAAACAGCCCCCCCATAGTACCGAGCCCACCCCAAAAAAAGTCCACTATAATCATCCGACTAATAGGGATAATTCCGCAAATTGACTTTCGACGCTTGAGTGAAAATCTGTCCATTTCATCTTGGACGCAAGGCGAGGCGTTCCAAAGACACAAAGGCTGGATTCCCGCTTTCGCGGGAATGACGTTTTCGTGGGGGAAAGTTGGTTGCATCTCCTGGCTTCGTTTGACGTCATGTGTAGATTTAAAATGGAACCGCTATAAAATCACTTGATCGGAGCAACACCCAAGTCGCGACAAATTTTTCGCGCCAAGAGATCGGACAGCTCCTGATGCCTTGGAATCGCGGAGCGACGATTCCCCGCGCTTCACAGCGAGATGCACACTTCGCGATAGTTTGGCCCCGCCATGGCCAAGGCCTCCTGGCGGTTCATTTCAATGGCCTCGCGCAACGTGGCGGACAACGATTCCAGAAGTTTATCCAAGGTCGCCTCTTGGCAATTGACGCCGGGAACCTCCTCGATCCACCCGATCCACCAACCTTGGTCTTGTTGAATCACGGCGGTGAAATTTGCGGCCATGGGGAATCTCTCCGTGGGAACCATGGGAAGTTACCCCTTTTTGACCGGGGCCTTGGCTTCGGGCTTGCCCTCGGGCTTTTTGGGCGCGGGCGGCGGCGGGGGTTGGGCGGGTTCCTCCTCGGCGGCGGGCTCCTCTTCCGGCTCTGGCGGCGGGGGGGGCGGCGCGAGGTCGGCGTCATCCAGGGGGACGACGCGACGAGCGGGTTTGTCCACCTTGGCGCTGTACAGGTCCAGAGCGATCAGGCATCCGATGCCCACCACCAACAAGATGGCGAAAAACGCCCGATCATCGGTGGAGGAGGTCTCCTTGCCGGTCTGTCCCATGAAAAACATGGCACCGGAAACGGCGATGCACAACACGCCCATCACCCCCAACGCCAGTTTGACCACCTTGGGGTTCTGGGGCGAATCTTCATCGTCCATGGATCATCTCCTTCAGAGTCATGCGCCCGGCGTTCTCGAAAAACGCCGCGTGAACCGGGATCAATTCCATACTTCGACGTCATGGGAGTGATGATCCACGTCCGCCAGTTTGCCTGCCGCCACCAGCTGCTCGAAAGAAGCCACCTGATTGCGTCCCGCGTTTTTGGCGTAATAGAGCGCCTTGTCGGCCTTTTCCAAGAGATCCACCGCATAATCCGTTTCGTTGAGCATGACGTATCCGGTGCTTAAAGTCACCTTTCCCGCTTGGGGAAAGGGATAAGACTCCACCACCACGCGAAACCGTTCCAGGGAGGCGTGGGCGTTTTCCGGGGTCACGCCGGTAAGAATCACCACGAACTCCTCGCCGCCAAAGCGGAAAAGAAAGTCGGTGACGCGGAAGGTGTTTTTCATCAAGCGGGCGAAAAGCACCAGCACTTCGTCGCCGATCAGATGGCCGAATCGATCATTGATGCGTTTGAAATGGTCGATATCCAACACGGCCATGGCCGCCATGCGGCTGGCGACCTCCAACTTGCGATGGGCCGAGGCGTGAAAAGCCTGCAATATTTTGTGAATGGTTTCGTCGAAGGTCTGACGATTGGGCAGGCCGGTCAGGGCGTCCCGCTCCTTTTTGGTCAGCACCAGATCCAGATTGAGGAAAATGCGGATGAAGAACTCCGCCAAGCGCCGTTCGTCCTCCATGCAGGCGGGGCAATCCTGGATCAGCACCCCGCTGAGTTCCTCGCCGTTGAGGATGGGAAACAGCACCCGCTCCCGCCCCGGGGCGTGGGTCAGGGCGATATCCACCACCTGCTGCGACTCCAGCAACTGCCGCACCCCCTCCACCTCATCCAAGGCGATGGGATGTTGGAAGGGATCCAGGGGTTCCACCAAAAACAGGGTCTCCTCCTGAGCATCGAAGGCTTCGCCCAGGTGGGGAAGTTTGGCGGAATGGCTCCCCGGCCCCCCTCCCTTGCTCTCGCGGCGGAACTCGTAGAACAGGGTGCTGGAGGCCCGGGTCAGGCGGTTCAGGGCCCGAACCAGCGAGAAGATCAACCCCACGCGGCTCTGCTGTCCGGTGATTTCCACCAAAAAATCGGCGAGCAGTTGGTCGAGCAGGGCGCCGGCCATGGGAGATCCGTCCTCGGTTCATTGGTGCGACGATTCCCCGCCCCTTCCCTCCCGGACTCCCACCCGCCGAAGGATCGAAAGGTGGAAATCAGGGGAGGAGGCGCTGGGAGGAAGATCCGAAAAACTCACCCCTTGCGCGGCGCGGGAACCTTTTTGGGGGTGGAGCGGGGCTTGGCCGGAGCCTTGCGCGAAATTCCCGCCAGATCCTGAAACATTTCAAAGGCCTGTTTGGGCTTCATGTGGTCATGCACCACCGCCCGCACCGCCTGGATCATGGCCAGGGGGGCCTGGGATTGGAAAATATTGCGTCCCATGTCCACCCCGGCGGCACCTTGTTGCACGGCGGCGTGGGCCATGTTCAGGGCCTCTTCCTCGGGGAGCTTCTTGCCCCCGGCGATGACGATGGGAACCGGGCAGGAGGCGGTGACGGTCTCGAACCCCTCCTCGCAAAAGTAGGTTTTGACGTAGGCGGCCCCCAGTTCGGCGCAGATGCGGGTGGCCAAGCGTAAATATTGGGCGTCCCGCACCAGCTCCTTGCCCACCGCCGTGACGCCCAGCACCGGCACGCCGTAACGCAACCCGGCGTCCACCAACCGGGTCATGTTGTGAATCGACTTGGTCTCGAACTCGCCGCCGACAAACACTTGAACCGCCACCGCCGCCGCGTTGAGCCGCAAGGCGTCCTCCATCGACAAGGCGACCTCCTCGTTGGACAACTCCTTGAGAATGCTGGGACCGCCCGAGGCCCGCAGCACCACGCCCTGACCGAAGGTCGGGGGAATGGTGGAACGCAACACCCCCCGGGTACACATCAGGGTATCGGCGAAGGGGAGCAGCGGCACGATATTGACGTCGATGCGCTCCAACCCCGAGGTGGGCCCGAGAAAATAGCCGTGATCCACGGCCAGCATCACCGTGCGTCCGGTTTGGGGCGAAAAAATCCGCGACAGGCGGTTTTGCATTCCCCAGTCCAGGGCGTTGCACCCCTTGAGCCCAAACGGCTGGTTGCGAAACGGAATTTCCAGATGATAGTCCCGCGACGTGGTGTTCTGCTCCTGGTCCGCCATGAACTCGCCTCCCCTTCCGTTGCCCGATGCGCCGCCTTCAAAGGCGGTTCTCCCCATATGATTAAACGGGAAATTTTACCCTATTCACCCTGTGGATGGAAGGGTTCTTGTGACCCATGGCCTGGCGTCGTCGGAATATTTCTCAAGGATTCCAATCTCCAAGCCCGCTTCCATGGTGCCAGGGGCGAGGGGATTTTACAAATTGATACAATGTGACGTAAATTGCCAGAAATGTATCAAGGAGCGCCCCCTCCCCTCGCCCCCCCAGGAATCCCCATGAAAAGCTATCGCAAGGAGTTGTGGATGGAACTTCCCCGCCGCCGGGGCTTTGTCAACATCACCCGGGAGGTGGAGGCCTGCCTGCGGGAGAGCGGGGTGCGGGAGGGGCTGCTGCTGTGCAACGCCATGCATATCACGGCCTCGGTCTTCATCAACGACGACGAATCGGGGCTGCACCACGACTATGATCGATGGCTGGAGCGCTTGGCCCCCCACGAACCGGTGGGCCAATATCGCCACAACGACACCGGCGAGGACAACGCCGACGCCCACATGAAACGACAACTCATGGGCCGGGAAGTGGTGGTGGCGATTACCGAGGGGCGATTGGATTTCGGAACCTGGGAACAAATTTTTTACGGCGAGTTCGATGGAGGCCGACGCAAACGGGTGTTAGTGAAAATCATTGGCGATTAGCCCCGGTCACAACGCCTCGTGAATCATGAAATTCATCGGAAAAATGGGTGCATGCGGGAAAGATCTCTGACAAACCCCAACCTCGTATGTAAGATTATCGAAGCTATGAATGGGCATGGCGGCCTGGACCGGATTCTCCGGCGTGCGCCTCTCGAAAATCCGGACGCGGGGGGCGTCCGGAACATTCCGTCGCAGTCATCACACCCCTGGGAAAGAACCCTGGCATGGCCTTTCGCAGCATCGGACACCGTATTCTGGTCTTGGTCGGAGGCGTCGTCGCGGTGGGATTGCTGACGCTGGTGTTCTTCTATACCCAGCGGCAAGAACACTCCACCCTGGCGCAAAATGAGCGTGTGATGCGCCTGTTCACCCGCGGGGTGATTCAAGGGGTGCAAACCGCCATGCTCTCCGGTCACGCGGAGATCGTCGAGGATTACGTCGCCCGGCTGCGTCAGGTTCCCGGCTTGATCCACATGCACGTGCTGCGGCTGGACGGCCAAGAGGCTTTTTACGACAACCGGACCATTCTGGAGGTCAATGAGCGGGTGGGCAGCAAGGTGTTCATGCCCCGCCAGGAACCGGCAGAGGCAGAGACCATCCTCGCCCCGGAGCAAGTGCGCACCCTGTTGGACCGTCCCTCGAACAATGCCGAACTACCCGTTTACGAAACCGACGGAAAGGGGGAGAGCCTGCTCTCCTTCCTCGCCCCGATTCCCAATCAGCCGGAATGCCATGGCTGCCATGGCGAGGAGATGATGATTCGGGGATTCGTCAAACTCACCACCTCCCTGGCCCTGGTGCAGCAGGAGATCCGGCAAACCCGCCTGGAGGCCCTGAGCCTGCTGCTGGTCACCCTGGCCATCATGTTGGGGGTGGTCTGGGTGCTGTTGAAAAAGACGTTGGTGCGCCCCATCCTGCAAACCACCTTCGCCATGGCCGACGTGGCGGGGGGAAATCTGGACCGCCAAGTGGAAGTTCAGGGACGGGACGAACTTTCCTATATGGCCCGCTCGTTCAACCAGATGAGCGCCGAACTGCTGCGCTCCCACGAGGGACTCAAGCAAGAGCAGGACAAGCTCACCACCATCATTCTTTCGGCGCGGGAGGGAATCGTCGTCACCGACGCGGCGGGCAAGGTGGTGCTGGTCAATCCGGCGGCGGAACGGTTGCTGGGAAAATCCACCCACCGCATCGCCGAGGAAGGTTTTCTGAACATCCTGGATGATCCGGACTACCTCTCCACCTATTTGCAACAAGGGGGCGTGGATCTGCCGGAAACCCTGGTGTTCAACAACCGCACCCTCAACGTCTACGCCTCCACCATCTCCTTCGCCGGGGGCGAGGTGATCGGCACGGCGGCCTTGATCCGCGACGTGACCGAGGAGAAACGGCTGGAGGAGCAACTCCGGCAACTCTCCATCACCGACGCCCTGACCGGTCTCAACAACCGCCGCCGTTTCGACGAACTGTTGACCGAGGAGTTCGAGCGCTCCAAGCGTTACGGCCTGGAGATGAGCCTGCTGCTGTTCGACGTGGACCACTTCAAGCGGTTCAACGACGAACACGGTCACGAACAAGGGGACCGGGTGCTGCAAGCGGTGGGCAAGGTGATGCGGGACCATTTCCGCAAGGTGGACGCCCCGTGTCGCTACGGCGGCGAGGAGTTTTGCGCCATCATGCCCAGCACCGGAATTCCCGGGGCGCAACTGACGGCGGAGCGGTTGCGGCAAAAAATCGAGGCGATGGTGGTGGACGGTCTTAAAGTGACCATCAGCATCGGCGTGGCGGTGCTGCCCCACTCCGGGGCCGACACCCCCGAGGAGATGCTGAAAATGTCCGACGACGCCCTCTACGCCGCCAAACGGGGAGGACGCAACCAGGTGAAAATGGCGCTCCCCAACACCTGAGTTGAGCCGCGCCCTTGAATTCGGCGCATTTTCGCCCTCATTCGACCTTTTTCCTCGGACGCACGCTCCATGACCCCCACCTCCCACGCCACGGTCCTCGGCGTTCTGATTTCCGGCTCCGGCAGCAACCTGCAAGCCCTGATGGACGGCTGCGCCAGCGGTTACATCCCGGGTCGCGTCGCCCTGGTGATCAGCAACAAGGACGAGGCCTTCGGCCTGCAACGGGCCGCCGGGGCGGGGATCCCCACCCAGGTCATCCGCCATCGGGAGTTTCCCGACCGGGAGAGCTTCGACCGCGCCATGGATCAGGCGTTGCGGGAGGCGGGCGTGGAACTGGTCTGCCTGGCGGGCTTCATGCGCGTCCTCTCCCCCTGGTTCGTGGGGCAATGGAAAGGGCGGCTGCTCAACATTCATCCGGCCTTGCTCCCCGCCTTTCCCGGGCTCCATGTGCAGCAGCAGGCGTTGGATGCCGGCGTCCGTTTTTCCGGGGCCACGGTCCATTTTGTCGATGAAGGGCTGGACACCGGCCCCATCGTCGCCCAGGCGGTGGTTCCCATCCTGCCCGGAGACGACGCCCCCACCCTGGCGGCCCGCATTCTCAAACAGGAACATCGTCTCTACCCCCTGGCGGCGCGGCTGTTTTGCCAGGGTCGGCTCTCCCTGCAAGCGGGACGGGCCGTGGTGGAGGGGGGGGCGTGGGACGGTCAGGCGGCCCTGATCAACCCGGAAAATTGACCCCGGTCCGCCGTACCCTGGAATTGACTCCCCATCTCCCGCCTTTGGTTGTATGATGTAGGGCGCGATATGGCCCCCACGTCCGAATAGCTCCGGGGCCATCCCATTCCGCCGCCAAGGGAGTGGCCATGTCCTACTCGCTCCAATTTCCCGGCTTCGATCTTCCCGCTCTCCCTCTCGACCGCCCGCGCACCCTGGTAGGTCGGGCCGTCATGTGCCACCTCCGCCTCCCCTTCGACGGAGTGGAGGAGCATCACGCCGACCTGGTATGGGAAGGGGGACGCCTTTTCCTGCACCCGGTCTCCGGCGACAGTCTGGTCAATGGTCAACGGGTGGACCGGGAATATCCCCTGCGAAAAGGGGACCGTCTGACCTTCGGCCCGGTGGTCGCCCGCGTGGAGGAGAATCCCGACGCCAACAAGGACGCGGAGAGCGGCGGAACCTCTCTCTTCCAGGCCCCCGCCTCCTTTCCCCAAGCCGCCCCGCCGGAGGAGTCGGGAGGAACCGCCCTGTTCCGTCCCCCCACCTCGGCCCACCTCGCTTCCCCCCCTCCCTCCCGTCCTCCGGTGACGGAAGAGGAGGAGACCCTCATCGAGCGCCCCCGCCCAACGGGAAGCGCCGCGCCTTCGGCCGCCCCCCCGTCGCCGACCTCGGGACGGGCAGCCCCCTCGGCCTCCCGCCCCGCCACCACCGCCGGCCCCGCCCATTCCGCCCCCCGAACCGGCGTCAACCAAGCCCTTCCCCCAGAGATCCCCGGCTATCGCATCGAACGACCGTTGGGCCGCGGCGGAATGGCCGTGGTCTATCTGGCGGTGCAGGAGTCCCTGGACCGCCGCACCGCCCTCAAGGTATTGGGAGAGTCGTTCAATCAGGATGAAAGTTTCACCGAGCGGTTTCTCAAGGAGGGCCGCACCCTGGCGGGGCTCAACCACTCCAACATCGTACCGGTCTACGACATCGGCAAGGTGGGAGCCTCCCACTATCTGGCCATGGAGTACATCGGCGGCGGCGACCTCAAAAGCCGCATCCGCCGGGGCCTCGGCGAACTGGAGGCGGTGGAGATCCTGGCCCAAATGGCCCAGGCCCTGGGATTCGCCCACTCCAAGGGGATCGTCCACCGGGATGTGAAACCGGAAAACCTCATGTTCCGCGAGGACGGCACGGCGGTGCTGACCGATTTCGGCATCGCCAAGACGGTGACTTCCGCCACCCACCTCACCCAATTGGGCATGAGCATCGGCACCCCCCACTACATGAGCCCCGAACAGGCCCGGGGCTTGACGGTGGACGGACGTTCCGACCTCTACAGCCTGGGCATCATCTTCCATCAGATGCTCACCGGGCGCGTCCCCTTCGACGCCACCGACAGCTTTGCCATCGCCCTCAAGCAGATCAACGACCCCATTCCCCAACTGCCGCCGGAAAAGGCCCATCTTCAACCGGTTCTGGAGCGGCTGCTGGCCAAAAACCCAGAAGATCGCTTCGCCAGAGCCGAGGAGTTGATCCTGGCCTTGGAGGCGTCGGAGGGGGTCGCCCTGGGCCGTCGCACCGGGTTGCACCGCGCCGTGGGAGCGGGCGAAACCTTCCACCCAACCGCCGCCCGCCCCGCCCTGACCGGGGCGATGACCGCCGCCCAAGCCTCCCTCCCGGCCTCCCCGCCGCCGCTTCCGACGCCCCCTCCCCCCGCCGCTCCGGGTGCCTCCCGCCTGCCGATGCTGCTGGCGGCGGGGGCGTTGCTGCTAGCGGCGGGCGGCGGCGGCGTCTATGTTTGGATGCGTCCCGCCACGCCGCCCGTGACCGCGGCCCTGACCCCGCCGCCC
>JADGAP010000092.1 GCA_015231965.1 Magnetococcales bacterium
AAAAGCAAAGTCAAAAGCAAAGTCAAAAGCAAAGTCAAAAGCAAAGTCAAAAGCAAAGTCAAAAGCAAAGTCAAAAGCAAAGTCAAAAGCAAAGTCAAAAGCAAAGTCAAAAGCAAAGTCAAAACCGTAGGGCTCTGCCCTACAACCCGCCAGGGCAATAATTGCCCTGGACCCGTAGTCGCAAAAGCAAAAGATCAGAGCCTCGGCCGCCTTTTGTGCCAGCCCGTCGCCTGCTGATAGGCATGCGCCGCCTTGAGCATCACCGCCTCCTCCAAAGGCCTGCCAATCAACTGCATCCCCATGGGCAACCCCTGACCATCCACGCCGCACGGAACCGAAATCCCCGGCAACCCCGCCAAATTGACGTTGATGGTGAAAATGTCGGACAAATACATGCGCACCGGATCATCACTCTTCTCCCCCAACCGAAACGCGGTGGAAGGCGTGGTGGGCGTGAGCAACAAATCCACCTGATGGAAAGCGGTCTCAAAATCCCCGGCAATCAAACGACGCACCTTCTGCGCCTTGCGATAGTAGGCGTCATAATAGCCGGAGGAGAGAACATACGTCCCCAACATGATGCGCCGCTTGACCTCCGAACCAAACCCCTCGGCCCGGGTGCGGGTGTAAAGATCCGACAAATCCCGGGGCTGGTCGCAACGATAACCGAACTTGATCCCGTCATAGCGGGCCAAGTTGGAGGAGGCCTCCGCCGGAGCGAGAATATAATAAGTGGGAATGGCGTACTCGGTGTGAGGCAACGACACGGGAAAAATGACCGCGCCCAATTTACGGAAAAGTTGTTGGGCGTTGTCCAACACCTCGCGCAAAGCAGGGTCCAACCCCTCGCCGAAATACTCCCCCGGCACCCCAATGCGCAACCCCTTGATGGAACCGTTCAAATGGGCGGCATAGTCGGGAACGGGGGCGTCGATGCTGGTGGAATCCAGGGGATCATGACCCGCCATGGCCTGGAGCAACAAGGCGGCGTCCTCGGCGGTCCAGGTCATGGGACCGGCCTGATCCAACGAGGAGGCGAAGGCGATCATGCCATAACGGGAAACCCGCCCGTAGGTCGGCTTGAGCCCGGTGAGGCCCGTGAGGGCGGCAGGCTGACGAATGGACCCGCCGGTATCGGTGCCGGTGGCCCCCAGGCATAAGGAAGCCGCCATCGCCGCCGCCGATCCCCCCGACGACCCCCCGGGAATCCGCTCCCGATCCCACGGATTGCGGGTGATGCCAAAATAAGAGGTTTCGGTGGAGGAGCCCATGGCGAACTCGTCCATGTTGGTCTTGCCCATCATCACCGCCCCGGCCTCCCGCAGCTTGCGCACCACGGTGGCGTCGTAGGGTGGGACAAAATCCGCCAGCATCCGGGAGGAACAGGTGGTGCGCAGCCCCCGGGTGCAAAAAATGTCCTTCATGGCGATGGGGATGCCGGTCAGAGGGGTGGCGTCGCCGGACTTCAGACGGCGATCGGCGACCTCGGCGGCGGCCAACGCCCCCTCGGGATCCAGGGTGATGTAGGCGTTCAAATCGCCGTTGTACGCCTCGATCCGTTGCAAGGCCGCCCGGGTCAGCTCGATGGCGGAAAACTCCCCCTGGCGCAGGGCGGCGGCGGCGGAAGCGATGGTCAGATAGGGAAAATCCACGGCGCATTCATCCGAAAACGAGGCGAGGAACGATTATTCGAGGATCTTGGGAACGCGGAAACACCCCTCTTCCGACTCCGGGGCACAGGCCAGCAGCGCCTCCCGTTGATCGACGCCGGTCACCCGATCCGGGCGCTCGGGCAGGGCCACCGCCACGGCGTGGGACATGGGGGCCACGTCGTCGGTGGGCAGACGATCCAACTGCGCCATCAACCCCAAAATGCGGGAGAGCTGCTGGGCGTAGACCTCCGCCTCCTCGCCGGTGATGCGCAATCGGGCCAGCTTGGCCACGTGTTGCACGGTCTCGATGGGCAGCGACATGGGGCGAACTCCAACGGCGGCGAAAAACCCAAAACCTCCCCCCGAAGTTTCGGGCGGAAGGGGAAACCAACCCCACGCGAATTCCGAAATAAGAGTTGGCGGATTGGCGAGGAAAGGCTAACATGACCCCGGGGCGTCTTCAAGGCGCGGCGGGCTTTCCCGCCCGGCGGACCTAGGAGGACGCATCACCCGGCGCCGCGAGGGGGAACATTTCGTCGGGCGCGCAACCAACGAAGGGGGGGCGTACATGTTGCGGGCTTACATGGTCTTCAGCGGCACCGGACCCATCCTGGTGGTCACCCGGCTCTCCACGGGCATGCAGTCGCGCCACGCCCAGGAGCATCTGGCGGGCAAGGGGCTGGAAAAATACATTGCCTTCGAGGTGCCGGTGGCGCGCGCCAAAGAGCGCTATGGCCCCCGTTTCCAAACCGCCGTCGACCGGCTCAACGCCCCCGAGGATATCCGGGTGGTGGATCTGGACGGTCACCACGTCTTTTCCAATTTTCAATTTAACGAAATGGGTGAACCGGTCTTCGTCGGACCCGGAGACGATTGAACTGGCTCAACGGCGCGGTGGAACCCCGAAAAATGGCCGTTCCCGACCGGGCGCTCCGTGAAAGCACCGGCCAGTATGGAGAAGACCATGGAACATCCTCACGCGGAGGCGTCCACCGATTTTTGATGATAGTCGGCGAACCAGTCGCGAAACCGGTTGAGACTGCGGTCGAAGCGGGAAATCAGTCGGGTGGCGTCCACCCGGAATTCCATGCTGTCCTGCCCCTTCTTTTCGTAGTGGCGCAACACCTTGTGCAGCAGTTGCATCACCTTGTGGGTCTCCCCCACGCACTCGGCGCACTCCTTGATCAACTTGTCCTCGAATTTTCCCTGCACCACACGCCCATCCTGAATTTGATGCAGCAGTGTGCTTTGCTGAATGGCGTGGGCGATCAGGAAGGTTTTCACCGCCATCAGATGGTTGAACAGCTTTTCGGTATTGGTTTCCTGCCGACATTTGTTCAGCAGCGTTTCCAATTGGGCCTGTTCCGGCGACCAACGGCTTTCGTCCATCTCGGCTCCCCCCCCCGTCACTCTTGTGCGATCCGCAGGCGTGCTACGGACCCATTCGTCGATTCCATGGTTTCAGTTTAGCGAATCCCCGGCGAAATTAAATCCCTTTTTGCGGGATGGAGTGAATTTATGAGTCCCCCGCAAAAAGTCGCCACATTGGGGGGGTGAACCGATGCGTCGGCGAGGCGTTCGCAGTATGATTTTCCCATGAATCGTCATGAATCCATGGGGATTGAAGCTCATTTTCCGAACGATGGACCGTCAACTCAGTCTGGACGAGGCTCATTTCTGGATGCCCGACGGGCACCGAGAAGTGTTGGCACGGAGTTGGCCGCATGTTTTCCGCGCTCGGGTGCTGAAGAGGATCCCGGAGAGCGAATTGGCGGGCCTGTATCCTGCCAGTCTGGGGCGGCCCAACGTGCCGGTGGCGATATTGGTGTCGCTGTCGGTGTTGAAGGAGATGTTCGACCTGACGGACGAGGCGTTGATGGGCTCGTTCCGGTTCGATCTGCGATTTCACTACGCTCCGAGCCTGACTTTGGAAGAGACGGGCATATCGCTACGAACCCTGGAGAATTTCCGTGCGCGGGTGGTGGGCGCGACCTTCGACGAGGTTTTGGAGCGGATGATCGAGACCCTGGGGTTGAACACCGGTCGGCAGCGGCATGACTCGACGCATTTTCGTTGCAACACGGCCAATCTGACGCGGCTGGGGCGGTTCACCCGGACCCTGGAGCGACCACCCGATCCGTGGCGCGAGCGGGATCCTTTCGGGGGACTCAAACATGAGTCCCCCTAAGGGGCTCCGGCTTTATGCTGTGCGAAGGGTGGAACTATCGCCGTTTATTTGGTTCCGGTGAGGAGTTTGGCGGCGGTTTCGATGCGGTCCATGGCCTTCTTCAGATCCTCCATGGAGGTGGCGAAGGAGAGGCGGAGGTAGGGATCCTTGCCGAAAGCGACGCCGGGGACGACGGCGACGTTGTGGGATTCCAGCAGATAGTCGGCCAGTTCGAGGGTGGAGTGGATGACCTTGCCCTCGGGGGTGGACTTGCCCATCAGCCCCTCGACGCCGGGATAGACGTAGAAGGCCCCCTGGGGATTGAAGCAGTGGACCCCGGGCATGGCGTTCAACCGCTTGACCACGAAATTGCGCCGCTCGTGGAAGGCCTTGAGCATGGGCTTGATGCACTTTTGCGGCCCGTTGAGCGCCTCCTGGGCGGCGCGCTGGGCGATGGAGCAGGCGTTGGAGGTGCTTTGCGACTGGATGATCCCCATGGCCTTGATCACCTCCTTGGGTCCGGCGGCGTAACCGATGCGCCAGCCGGTCATGGCGTAGGCCTTGGAGACGCCGTTGAGGACGATGGTCCGGTCATAGAGGCTGGGGGCGACTTCCAGCAGGGTGGTGAACTTGACCCCGTCGTAAATGATCTTTTCGTAGATGTCGTCCACTACGGGGAAGACGTGGGGATATTTTTCCAGCACCGCGCCGAGGGCGGCCAGCTCATCGCGGGAGTAGGCGGCACCGGTGGGGTTGGAGGGGGAGTTGAACACCACCATCTTGGTTTGGGGGGTGATGGCCGCCTCCAGTTCGGCGGGGGTCATCTTGAAGCCCCGCTCCTCGGCGGTGTCGACAATCACCGGCTTGCCCTCCGCCAGGATGGTCATGTCGGTGTAGGAGACCCAGTAGGGGGCGGGGATGATCACCTCGTCGCCGGCGTTCAGCATGGCCTGGGCCATGTTGTAGAACGCCTGCTTGCCGCCCACGGTGACGATCACCTGATCCGGCGTGTACTCCAGGCCGTGGTCCTTCTTCAACTTGGCGATGACGGCGTTCTTGAGTTCCGGCGTGCCGGGGGCGGGGGTATACTTGGTGAACCCCTCCTTGATCGCCTTGATCGCCGCTTTTTTGATGTGCTTGGGAGTGTCGAAGTCGGGCTCGCCGGAACCCAGGTTCACCACATCCTTGCCAGCGGCCTTGAGGGCCTTGGCCTTGGCGTCCACCGCCAGGGTGGGGGAGGGTTTGACGTTGCCAACACGCTGCGACAAAACGGACATGATCGACTCTCCAGCATCCTTAGAGACTTGTGGGCGCGTCCTCGGGGGGCGCGTGGCGAAACGCCCTCCCCGCGTCCGGCGAGGGGGCAAACCGATCCACTATAGCACCGGAGGCGGGATTTTCACGGATTTTTTTGCACTGCGGCAAAATTCCCGGGGATCGTCTCTTGCCAAAGGGGGGGAATCCGCATAGGCTGAAAATCTTTTCGCGGGCGTCGCTTTGGATGCCTGCCCAACCGGTGAATCCTTCGGGCGATCATGCTGAAATCCTTCACCGTCCAAAAGTTCAAGTCCATCCAGGATCAAACCCTCGATCTGGGCCAATTGAACGTGATCATTGGAACCAACGGCTCCGGCAAGAGCAATTTGCTGGAGGCGTTTGGGATGTATTCCATGGCGGTGGAAGGCCGGATCACCTATCAGGGGATGTCCGCCCGTGGAATGCGCCTCTCCACGCCGGAGGTGTTCAAGAGCGCCTTTGCTGGGAATCGGCGTTCGATGAATTTTCATCTTGGGGGCGTTTTTGGTGTTCCGGACGGTCTGACCTATTCCGTGGACGTAACTTCCAAGAAGGATGAGCCGGAGGCGACGGCTTGGGGGTTTCACCAGGAACGCCTGAAAACGGCGAAGCCAAAACGCCGTCTTGCATTTAGAAACAACTCGGGCGTCAAGCTGGAAGGAGTGGACACTCCCAAACCCCTCAAGCGGGAGGAGGGAATTCTTCAGCGGGCCGAGGCGTTGGGCGTGTTATCCGACGTACATGCCAAGGCGCTCTCCGCCGTCAAGCAATACGCCATTTATGCCCCATCCACCCTTATTTTGCGCGGTGTGGACGAGGATCGCAGCCACAAGAGTCCGTTGGGGCTTTATGGGGGAAATATGGCTGCAACAGCAAATTCTTGGATCGACACATCGCCAAAAAATAATCTTTTTGCGAACAGTAGAAAAAATGCGCGCACTATATTTCTCGAATTAATCGACTGGGCGACATATATTACTGTTGCAACTCCAGAGCTTGAATTGCAGGCAAGTCATGTTCATACAGGCTCTCTCGTTCTTACTTTTAAAGACCGGTTTATGCTTGAAAAATTCAAGTCGCTTTACGCCTATGACGTGAGCGAGGGGGCGTTGTACGTCCTGTTCGTCCTCATGCTGTTGCTCCATCCCGAGACCCCGCCCGTCCTGGCGTTGGACAACGTGGACTCCTCCCTCAATCCGGGGTTGATTCGCAACCTTATGGTCAAGATTGCGGGAATTCTCGACCAACAACCGGAACGCCAAATCTTCCTGACGACCCACAATCCCACGGCGTTGGACGGACTGGACCTGTTCCATCCCCAACATCGGTTGTTCGTGGCAAAACGCCATCCCCAGCACGGCTACACCCAGTTTGAGCGGGTGCAACCCCCGCCCGGCATGACCCGCGACCAGTGGGGCGAGCAACACGGCGAGATGAAACTTTCGGAAATCTGGCTCTCCGGGGCGTTGGGGGGCGTGGCACCTCCCCTGGGAATGTGATCCGTGCCCGCCGCCGACGAGCCGGAAGTCCGGACCTATCAAGTGGTATGCGAAGGGTCGAGCGACTTTGCCCTGATCGAGGGGATCATTGCGGATGCGGGAAAGCGCGCCGGACGGGAGTTTCGCGCCAATCTCCTGCAACCCCAGATGGATGCCACCCGGGGAGGGTATGAGCCAGGAGGTTGGAATAACGTCGAAAGATGGTGTCGGCGCAACCAAGGCAAAAGGCTGCTCGGGATGCTGGCCTTTGCATCCGCCCTGTTCATCCACATGGACACGGACATCGCCCACGAAATCATGCAGGATGGCGAAACCTTCGCGGAGGGCGGGGGCGTCTCCCGTCGTCGCTGGTGCGAGTGCGCCCTCAACGGTTGGCTGGGGTGGAGCCAGACCGCGCCAGGGGTTTATTACGTGTTGCCAACCCATCAGATCGAAACCTGGTTGCTGGCGACCTACCCCTTGTCCTCTCTGCAAACGCATTTTACCCCGCCGGAAGATGAAAATTTCGAGACGATCCGCAACGTGGAATCCATCCTGTTGAAGTTCGGCTTCGCCGAAGATCGCGACAAGCCGGGACGCCTCTACAAAGAGTTCGCCGCGTATCAGAAAAAACATCTTCCTCTACTATTGAGCAACGCCTCGTTGGCGCGACGCCGTTGCGGCGAGTTGGACCGTTTGTTCGGCGCCTTGGAATCCTGACGCTTTGAACCGGGCGCCACGGGTCGAATCATGAAGGGAGAAGTCTCGAATCTCCCGCCTTTCCGCTTTTTTTCCCCGACCGGCTCCTTCTCATGCCCCCCATGGACAGCCCCCCTTTCGTTTGGAATCCCCATGCGCGCCCCAGGGCGACCAGCCCCAGGCCGTCGCCGCCCTGATTTGGGGTCTGGAGGAGCGCCGGAAGGATCCGGTACTGCTGGGCGTCACCGGTTCTGGAAAAACCTTCATCATGGCCCAGGGGATCCAGCCATTGAATCGTCCGGCGCTGATTTTGGCCCACGACAAAACCCTGGCGGGGCGGTTGTATGGCGAGATGAAGGCCTTTTTCCCCCACGACGCCGCCCAGGCTTGCGCCGCATCCATCAACTCCTCTTCCCGATTTCCTCGGGATTCAGGGCTATCCCCAGGAGTTCCGAGACTTTTTTTGGAATTCGATGATCGTTTCCGCCTCTTTCAACTTCTGACGCAAACGCTGGATCTCACGCTCCTGGGCGGCTACCTGCTGGGCCAAGGGATTGACTTGTTCCATTCGAGAACCTCGCTGACGGGGCGACAGTCCAGCCAGAACGCCTTCCTCCCGCTGCCGCCGCCACTTGGTCAGGTGCGCGGAGTGCAGCCCCTCCCGCCGAAGCAGAGAATCAAGTTCTCCCGGCTGGGGGCACTGTCCACCTTCTCCAGGAACCGGCCTTTGTTGGACGCTGACAACGTCCGACGCCGCGCCTTCTCCGGAACTTCAGGTAAAACCTGTTCCCATTCTTACGTCTTGAATTTACAATTTCGAAGCGGCGAACCGTTTCAACTCCTTGGCCAAGCGTCCCGCCGAGGCGGGGGGCAGGGCGACGGTGAGGGAGATCCTCTCATCGTCGTCGATGCGTTCGATAATCCGCCCCTCCCGATGCAGCGCCGCCAGCATACCGCCCTCGTGGACGGGAAGTTCCAGGCGGAAGGTGGGCCAGCTCCTGGCCGCCTCCTCGGCGAGAAAGCGCCGCAAGGCGTCCAGCCCCTCGCCGGAGCGGGCGGAAACCAGCAGGGTGCGGGAACGCTGCGCCATGCGTTGCCGCAGACCGGAGTCCGGCGGCAGGTTGTCCGCCTTGTTGTAGACCGTCAGCATCGGCTTGTCGCTGGCCTGCAACTCCTCCAGTACCGCGTGGACCGCCTTTTCATGCTCCTCCCACTCGGGATCGGACAGATCCACCACCCGGATGAGCAGGTCCGCTTCCAACACCTCTTCCAAGGTAGCGCGGAAGGCCGCCACCAGTTGATGGGGTAACTCCCGCACAAAACCCACGGTATCGCTCATGACGATGCGCATGCCACCGGGGAGTTCCACCCCCCGCACCGTGGGATCCAGGGTGGCGAAGAGTTTGTCCGCCTCCTCCACCCCCGCCCCGGTGAGGCGATTGAACAGGGTCGATTTGCCGGCGTTGGTATATCCCACCAGCGACGCCAAAAACAGCGGAACCCCCTGACGCGGCTGACGTTGCAAGCTGCGGGTGCGGCGCACCTCCTCCAACTCTTTTTTCAGGCGTCCCACCTTGTCGCGGATCTGACGGCGGTCCAACTCCAACTGCCGCTCGCCGGGACCGCCCCGCAACCCCACCCCGCCCTTCTGCCGCTCCAGATGGCTCCAGGTGCGCACCAGCCGGGATTGCTGATACATGAGGGAGGCCAACTCCACCTGCATCCGCCCCTCCCGAGTCCGCGCCCGGGCGGCGAAAATTTCCAGGATCAAGCCGGTGCGGTCCACCACCTTGACCTTGAGGGCCTTTTCCAGATTGCGCTGCTGCACCGGGGACAACGCGGCGTTGATCACCGCCACCGTCACCGGCGACGCCGACGAAACGACCAGACCGGGGAAAAGATCGTCCTCCCCCCCGGTCCCGGCGGAATCCTCGTCCGCCCCGTTCGGCACCCCTTCCGTCGCATGTCCCGCGAAATCCTCGTGGGCCAAGCCGAACGATGGCGCGCCCGTCCCCCCCTCGGCCTCCAGCTCGGCGGCGTCCAGCGCCTCCTCCAACGCCTCCTCGGGTCCAGAGTCGGGCCCGACCCCCAACGGCTGGAGGCGCGCCGCCAACCGCTCCACCCACCCCTTGCCAAAAAAGGAGCGGGGAGAAATTTTGGCGACGGGAATGATCACCTCGCCCACCGTCTCCAGACCGGCGGCGTGGGCCAAGTGGACCAGTTCATCCAGCAGCCGTTCCGCCCGCTCCCGCTCGGCGGGGGAGGTCAGGGGTTGCGCCAGCACCGCCCGATCCGGCTCCGGACTCCAGTCCACCATGCCGTCGCCCGCCCGTTTCCAGGGGAGGGGGGTCTCCTCCCGCGACTTGCGCTCGTTCGAGGAGGAGGTCACTCCTCGCCGCCGCCTTCCCGTCCCTCGCCCACATGGATGTTCCGCGACGGCATCACCGTCGAAATGGCGTGCTTGAACACCAGTTGCGTGACGCTGTTCTTGAGCAGCAAGCAGTAGTTGTCAAAGGAGGTGATCACCCCCTGCAGTTTGACGCCGTTCACCAGGAACACCGTCACAGGAACCTTTTCCCGGCGCAACGTGTTCAGAAACGGATCCTGAACATTGTGGCCGGCATGGGACGTCATCGAGGCTGCTCCCTGCGTAGTCATTTTATTTTTCTTCCTTTTTCTTGCGATTCAACCGGGGAATTCTTTGATTTATGCCTGATTTCACTCTAAAATTCAAGGGATTTCAGCATCCGCGAAAGGCGCTTCGAGCGCTGGGGCGGGGCTCTCCTCCAGGGCGAAGGCGACCAACCGCTCCAAACCCTCGTCCAGGCGATCTCCGGCGAACCAGACCACCCCCACCTCCCGACGCAACCAGGTCCATTGCCGCTTGGCGTAGCGTCGGCTCTCCTGCTTGGCCAGCGCCACCGCCCGGTCGAGGGGGATTTCGCCCCGGACATGTTGAAAAAGTTGTCGATAACCCACCGCCTTCATCACCGGCAGGGCCGGATCATAGCCCAGGGACCACAAACGCCGGACCTCCTCCAGAAATCCCTCGGCCATCATTTGATCCAGGCGGGCCTCGATGCGGGCGTAGAGAACGTCCCGGGGCCAATCCGGGGCGAGCTTGAGGAGAGGCATCCCCAGTCCGGCACCCTGCTCTTCTTGCCACGAAGCGAGGGTTTGACCGGTGGCCTCCCGCACCGACAGCGCCCTGCCGATCCGTTGCCCGTCGTTGGGCGTCAAGCGTCGGGCGCTCTCTGGATCCAGGGTTTGCAGCCGTTGATGCAGGGCGGGCCAACCCCAACGCTCCCCCTCGTCGCGAATCCGGGTTATGATCTCCGGCGGAATCGGGGGAATGGGGGAGAGCCCCTGCTCCACCGCACGAAAATAGAGGCCGCTTCCCCCCACGAACAACGGCAGCCGGCCCCGCGCCAGACACTCCCCCGCCGTGCGTCGGGCCGCCTCGGCGTAACGCCAGGCGGACCAGGGGTCGTCCGCCTCGGCGACGTCCAACAGGTGATGGGGAACCCGGCGCCGCTCTTCCGCCGAGGGCTTGGCCGAGCCCAGGTCGAAGCCGCGATAGATTTGGACCGAATCGGCGTTGAGAATTTCCACCGGCAGCTGTTCCGCCGCCGCCAGGGCCAGGCCGCTCTTGCCCGAGGCGGTGGGGCCCATGATAAATACCGCCAGTGGCGCGCGCGCCAGATTGGCGGCGACGCGAGAGACAAGGGAGTCTGGGAGCATGCTGCTCAAGGATCGGATCATCCTGACCACGGGGGCGGGAAGCGGCATCGGGCGGGCGGTGGCCCTGGCCTTCGCCCGGGAGGGGGCCTTCGTGCTGCTCCTGGGACGACGAAGCAAAACGTTGACGCCAGTCTATGATGCCATCGTCGCCGCCGGGGGCCAAGCCAGCATCGTCCCCCTGGACCTGGAAACCCAGTTGCAGCGGGTTCCCGAGGTGGTGCAAAAAATTCAGGAGCGGTTCGGTCGGCTGGATGGGCTGCTCCACGCCGCCGCCGCCCTGGGGGGCCTCACCCCCCTGGCCCTCTACGATCCCGTCACCTGGGAAAAAGTGATGCGGATCAACCTCACCGCCCCCTTTTTCCTGACCCAGCAACTGCTGCCGCTGCTCCGAAAGTCCGACAACGCCTCGGTGATCCAGGTGATCTCCGGCGTCGGCAGGCAGGGACGGGCCTTTTGGGGGGCCTACGCCGCCAGCAAGGCGGGGCTGCTCAACCTGACCCAAACCTGGGCCCAGGAGTTG
This sequence comes from Magnetococcales bacterium, assembly GCA_015231965.1. GTDB lineage: Bacteria > Pseudomonadota > Magnetococcia > Magnetococcales > JADGAP01 > JADGAP01. The sequence goes on from JADGAP010000092.1 coordinate 11,554, forward strand.
GTCAACACCCCGGTGCGGATCAACGCCGTGGACCCCGGCCCCACCGCCACCGCGATGCGGGCGACGGCCTTTCCCGGGGAAAACCCCGCCGATCTCCCCCCGCCGGAGGCCATCGCCCCGGTGTTTCTCTATCTCGCCTCCCCCCACTCCCACGAACGGGGGGAGTGCCTGGAGGCCCGGCAGTGGAGGGAGTGGCACCCTCCCGCCGAGATTTCCGCCGAGATTTCCGCCCCATGAACCGCCCGATGGGCCGCCAATTCGCCCGCTGATCGTCCCACGAAAGGAGAACCCGCGTGATGAAACGTTACGACGTCTACAGTATCGGCCACGCCCTGGTGGACGTGGAGGCGGAGGTGGACGACGCTTTCCTCGCCCAGGCCGGGGTGGAAAAAGGGACCATGACCCTGGTGGATTCCACCCGGCAAAAGGAGCTGCTGGCGCTGTTGGAAGGTCGAACCGTCAAGCGCGCCTGCGGCGGATCGGCGGCCAACACGGTCATCGGCTTGAGCCAGTTCGGCGGGCGAGGCTGTTTCGCCTGCTGCGTCGCCGAGGACGAGCCGGGGGCCTTTTTCACCGCCGAAATGTCCGCCTCCGGGGTGGCCTATCACGCCATTCCCCCCGCCGAGCCGGGCCCCACCGGCCGGTGCGTGGTCTTCGTCACCCCCGACGCCGAACGGAGCATGTGTACCCATCTCGGGGTCTCCTCCGCCTTCTCCCCGGATCAGTGGAGCGCGGAACACGCCGCCCAGGCGGACGTGGTCTACATCGAGGGCTATCTGGTCACCTCCCCCGGGGGACGGTCGGCGGCGGTCAGCGCGGCCCGGGCGGCGGCCCATCACGGCGGACAATCCGCCCTCTCCTTCTCCGACCCCAACATGGTGCAATATTTCCGCGACGGCCTGGAGGAGATCCTGGCCGAAGGGGTGGGGTTGATCTTTTGCAACGAGCGGGAAGGGATGCTCTTCACCGGGGCCGCCACCCCGGAGGAGGCGCTTCATCGGCTGGGCCAGCGGGCTAGGCGGGCCGCCCTGACCCTGGGCGCGGCGGGGGCGTTGTTGCTGGAAGAGGATCGGGTGATCCGCATTCCCCCCTTCTCCGCCCGGGCGGTGGATACCAACGGGGCCGGCGATCTTTTCGCCGGGGCGCTGCTCCACGGTCTGGCCCAGGGTTGGAGCCTGGAAGCGGCGGGGCACCTGGCCTGTCGCGCCTCGGCCACCCTGGTCTCCCAATTCGGGGCGCGCCTCCGGCCCGGTCAAGCCCAGGACATTTTGCAGGCCCATCGCCAAGCCTGACGACGCCCCCCGAGGCGGGAATGGCGCTTGCGTTTTGCAACGGTTTTGCACCCCCGGACGATTTGGGTATAGAATGGGGCGCAGTGCCAGTCCGAATTCTTTCCAAAAACCTCCATCGCCCCAACGTTAGGGGGAGCCTCATGAGCAGCCAGTCCGCCAGCGACCGCCGTCATTACTCCCGGGTCAACTTTCAGCACGAACTGACCTTGCGGGACGAACACGGCAAGCTTTACCCCGGGGCCTTCACCGACGTCAGCCTGCGGGGCATGTTTTTCTGGAGCGAGGAGCTTCCCCCCAAGGGGGCCAAGGTCCGCGGCTCCATGCCCTTGGGCGACGGCGAAATGGTGGTGCAAGGCGAAGTGCTGCGCATCATCCCCGACCAAGGTGCCGCCATCCGCTTCGTCGACATGGACGTGGAGAGCTTCGGCCATCTGCGCCGCCTGGTCTCCCTCAACATGGGCGACTCGGAACGCATCGATCAGGAGTTTTTCTCCTCCTTGTGACAGACGCTTCTGCTGCACCACCCCAAAAAATGGGCCAGAAACCTCGACAAGACCATGAGGCTCATGGTCGCTGTTTGAAAAGTTGGTCTGTTTTATGGCAGTTCCAATTCAAAATGGATCAAGCGGAATGGAACACGGTTCCGTTTGAATGGGACTGCGGCTTGATTCGGGCCCTCTCTGGCCCGAATCAATGCAAAAAGCGCATTGGCTTCCCTTGAAACGCGCCTGAACAACAACGTCAAGGTCAAGACCCTGGGGGGACAGGGACGAAACGGCGGGATGACCCGAATGAACTGTCCCCCCCCAATACCCCCCTTCCCCTTTTTCTGCTAGCGTAATTCCAAAGCAGTTTTGCACATTACCAGCTCAAGAATTTACGCTCGTCCTTCCCGCGTTCGCGGGACGGGCGTTTTCGTGGTTGGAGTGATCCACGGTCGTTAACCCAATTGTAATCAATAGGCTGTATAGAAATTCCATTTCAAAATTGCACCTAACGTCAAGCGGCACCTGGGTTATGCAACCAATTCCTCAACACGAAAACGTCATTCCCGCGGAAGCGGGAATCCAGGGGCGGGGGAGGGAAATGCTTCAATCGCACCAAGGAACCAAGCCCTCTTTCCGTTTGTTTGAAGGGAGCCATTCCCCGATCGGCTTTCCTGGGTTCCCGCGTTCGCGGGAATGACGAACGGTTCATTTTGGACATGGGTTCCTTGCATCTGCAATCCCCACATGTGCAAATTCCAATTGAAACGACGATAACACTCCCTTACATCTTATCGCCCCCTGTCAACCGCCGGATCCAGGATGATGGGCTTTCGCTGGTTGCGCGCCGCCCAACCAGCGTCTTCCCCGCGCATGATCGCGAAAAACCCAACCCCCGTCGCCCAGGAGGTGGGCCATCGTCGTCTGAAAAATGGCCCCCCCCTAGGGCCTGTTCACAATTGAGTTCCGGAGGCCTTCAGGCAAGGCGTGGGGCCTC
>JADGAP010000093.1 GCA_015231965.1 Magnetococcales bacterium
CGGGGGATGGGGCGGGTTCATGGGGAGGCGGGGCGGCGGCGGGTGGAGCGGGAGGGATTTGGCGTGGAGGCCATGGTGGAGGGCTATCGGGCGCTCTACGAGGAGATGGCGAAGAAATATAGTCGCTCCAATCCAATGATGGACCCCAAGGCCTGGTCGCCATGATTGGATTGGAACGACGATGCCCCCCCTTATGCCCGTCGTCGCTGGCGTCGGGATCGAAGGGGCTTTGCAGGCTGTTCATCCCTCTTGGTCGGATTTCATCTCCAGGTAGGGGGAGACGTATTTTTTCTTTTCCGGATTGGCCTTCTTGTTGGGGGGCGGGGCACCCAGTTCGCCCAGGGGGAACTGGCTGACGGTCATCACCTGGCGCACCGCCAGTTCGGTGAGGGTGGTCAGGGGGGCGCCGGCCTCGGGGGGGGAGGTTTGGTCCTGATTGGCCAACACGGTGGCGGCGACCATCTCCGCTCCCAACAGGGGGCTGATGAAGCTGGCCTTGGCCACGGTGTTCAGGGTCTGCACCGCCCCGACCCCCACCAGGCCGGGCGTCAGGTTGTCCCGCTTGATCTTGGGATGTCCTTCCACCCGAACCCGCATGGTGCGGACCAGCCGCCCGTCGTCGCCGCTGATGAGATAAATTTCCCAATCCACCATGCCGGAGGTGGCGGGTCCGCTCTCCCGCGTGACCCGGGGGGAGATCCAGAGGGCCAGGGGCCATCCGCCCCGGGTGGCGAGCTGCACCGCGTCCTCCAATTGCAGGGCGGGCTGTTTTTCCAGGATCAGGCGGCGGGCGAAATCCCCCGGCAGAAACTGCCGATAGAGGGCGCTGGTGAGATCGGGCAGCCGTTCCGCCTGACCGATGCCGTTGCGCCGGGCGATGGGCAGCAGGTGGACCTCGGGAAAGGGGGAGTTGGCGGCGTCCTCGTCGGCGGTCAGTTCCCAGCAGAGCGTGACCCCTTCCTGGGGCCGTTCACACGCATTGCGATAGAGCGAGGCCGCCTCCCCCGGCGGGGCGAGGGCGGCGGCGAGCAGGGCAGCGGCGAGCAAGGGCGCGGGGAGGAGGCGTTTCATCGGGCGTTTCATCCGTCGTGGCGAGGGGGGCTCATCCCCTCTTCGCCATGTCGTCCAGCAGGTGGCGGGCGAAGGCGAGGGAGCCGGTGAGCCCCGGCGAAACCGTGTTCAACAGGTGGAGGGAGTGGTGGTCTCCCTCGGTGTAAAAATCCATCACCAAGCGTCCGGTGGGGCGGTGGACCAACTGGGCGCGGAGACCGCGCGCTCCCCAGCGCCGCCAGCGGGCGGGGTCGATTCCCTCGATCAGGGTGGCGGCCCGGGCCAGCATCACCCGCCGCAGCCGTTGGGGAAACTCCCGGGCGGCCAGGGCGGCCAAACCCGCCTCCCCCCGCCACAACAGCGAGGCCCCCAACCCCAGGGTTTCCAGGAACTCTTGCCAGCGAAAGCGGCTCCAACCCTGGTACTGCTCCCGCCAAAAGGCTGGCAGGGCGGTGGGCCCGACCTTGACGCGCCCCTCGGCGGTGACGGTCCCATGGACCCCGAGAAAGGGAAAATCCAGGTCCGGCGTGGGATAGAGATGGGTGCGCAACCATCCCGGGGGCTCATCGCCCATCAGATAGAGGCCGATGAAGGGAAGGATTGCAAATTCAAGGCCAAAGCCAAAATCCCGGGCCACCCGGTCGGCGTGCAGCCCGGCGGCGTTGATCACATGACCGGCGCGCCACCGTTCGCCCGCGCCCGCCGTCACCCCGTCGCCGGTGCGGCCCCGATAGGGGGTGTCGAGGCGGATCTCCCCGCCCAGCCGTTGCACCTCCGCCGCCAGGGCGATCATCAGGGCCTTGGGATCGACCACGGCGGTCTCCGGCGAAAAGAGCGCCCGCCCGAGGGTCCGCACCCGGGGTTCGAGGGCCTTGGCCTGGGCGTCATCCAACCATTGGAGCGTCGCCCCGTTGGCCGTCCCCCGGCGGTAAAGCTCTTCCAGGGCGGGGAGTTGATCCTCGGAAACGGCGGTGACGATCTTGCCGCAAGGATTCAGGGGAACTCGGTGTTCCAGGCAAAATTGCCGCATCAGGCGGCTTCCTTCCCGGGTGAACCGGGCTTTCAGGCTGTCCGGGGGATAATAAAGCCCGGCATGAAGCACGCCGCTGTTGCGTCCGCTGGCGTGAAAGCCGCAAAATGACTCCTTCTCCAGCACCGTCACCGATTGATCGGGATGGCGCAGCCGCAACTCCCGGGCGAGGGCCAGCCCCATCACCCCGCCGCCGATGACGAGAAAATCGCGGAGAGGATTCATTCCGGGCGCGCCGCTGTCCGAAAAAGGTTGAATTCAGGTTCCATCGTTCCATCCACGTATTTGCAAGGAGTCGCCCCTCATGCCCCGTCCTGGAAATCGCGCCCCCGACGCCTTGCGTCCCGTCACCCTGAGCCGCCGCTATCTGCGCTACGCCGAGGGCTCCTGCCTCATCGAGTGCGGCGGAACCCATGTGCTGTGCGCCGTGTCGGTGGAAGAGCGTCAACCCCCCTGGATGCGCGGCAAGGAGGGCGGATGGATCACCGCCGAATATGGCATGCTCCCCCGGGCCACCAAGGAACGCAAGCCCCGTGAATCCACCCGGGGCAAGCAGGAGGGGCGGACCCAGGAGATTCAGCGTCTGGTGGGGCGGGCGTTGCGCTCGGTGGTCAAACTTTCGCTGCTGGGCGAACGGACCCTGTGGGTGGACTGCGACGTCATTCAAGCCGACGGCGGCACCCGTTGCGCCGCCATCACCGGATCCTTCGTCGCCCTCTACGACGCCTGCCGCGCCCTGATGGACAAGGGCGTCCTGAAAACTTGGCCGATCCAGGATCACGTGGCGGCGGTGAGTTGCGGTCTGCTCAACGACCAGCCCCTGCTGGACCTGGAGTACGAAGAGGATTACGCCTGCGCCGTGGACATGAACTTTGTCATGACCGGCTCCGGACGTTTCGTCGAAATTCAAGGCACGGCGGAAAAAGAGCCCTTCGACCGGGCCTCCTTCGACGCCATGGCCGCCCTGGGCGAGTCGGGCATCCGGCAGTTGATCGGCCTGCAACGGGACGTGCTGGGGTTGGGATAAGGTCAAGAGCCACGGCGGAAGTCAAAACCGTGGGGGGCGCTGCCGCTGTTCAGACGCCCTGCCAGGAGGATGATCCTCCTGGACTTGTCGTCAAAAAAGCAGGGCGTTACCCTTCCCGCACCGCCTCTTTCAGCGCCGCGATCACCTCGTCCTGCTCCGCCTCGGTCAGGAAGGGGTGCATGGGCAGGGACAACACCTCCCGGGCCGCCCGAGAGGCCACCGGCAACACCTCGTCCGAGGCCGCCCCCCCCTCCAAACCGGTGAACACCGGCTGCCGATGCAACGGCAGGGGATAATGCACGGCGGTGGGAACGCCCTTCTCGGTCAACCGCTGAATCACCCGCTCCCGGTCGGAAACCCGCACCGTGAACTGGGCGTAAATCGACTGATCCCCCTCGCGAATCGGCGGCATCTCCACCGCCCCGGACAACCCCTCGATATAGCGCCGGGCCACCCGCTGACGGGCCGCGACCTCGTCGTCGAAATGGGCGATCTTGACTAGCAACACCGCCGCCTGAAGGGTGTCCAAACGGGCGTTGAGCCCCACCACCGCATGACGATAGCGGGCGGTCTGACCATGCTCGCGAATCACCCGCAACCGCTCGGCCAAGGCCCCGTCGTTGGTGAAACACATGCCGCCATCGCCATAACAGCCCAGGGGCTTGGCGGGGAAGAACGAGGTGGCCGCCGCCGTGGTCAAGCCGCACGAACGACGCCCCCCCTGCATCGCCCCGAAAGATTGACAGGCGTCCTCCAACACCGGCAGACCATGACGCTCGGCCACGGCGTTGATCGCGGGAAAATCGGCGCACTGGCCGTAAAGACTCACGGGAATGACCGCCCGGGTGCGGGGGGTGATGGCCGCATCCAACAACTCGGGGTCCAGATTGAGGGTGCGGGGCTCGACATCGACGAAGATCGGTTTCGCTCCGGCCAAGGCCACCACTTCCGCCGTGGCGATGAAGGTGAAGGCGGGACAAATCACCTCATCCCCCGGCCCGATCCCCCAGGCCATCAGGACGGCCAGCAAGGCGTCGGTGCCGGAGGACATGCCCACCGCGTGCCCCACCCCGACGTAGGCCGCCAGCTTCTCTTCCAACTCCCGCACCTGGGGGCCGTTGATAAAACGAGCCGACTCCACCACGGCGCCCATGGCGGCGTCCATCTCGTCCCGATACGCCCGATACTGGGCCTGAAGATCGATAAACTGCATTCAGTTCGCTCCGTCTTCGTCAAAAACGCCGTGGAAGGACTCCGCCGCCGCGCCGGTCATGATCACGTTGCCGGACTCGCTCCACAGAATGGTCAAATCCCCGCCGTCCAGCCGCACCGTGACGCGCCGCCCGACAACGCCCAACAAAAAGGCCGCCACCCCGGCGGCGCACGCCCCGGTGCCGCAGGCCGGAGTGATCCCCACGCCTCGCTCCCACACCCGCATCCGCACCGTCTCCCGGTCCAACGTCTGGATGAACTCCACGTTGGTTCGCCGGGGAAAGGCGGGATGATGCTCCAGCAGCGGTCCGATCCGCTCCAACGGAACCGCCTCCACCGACGCCACCGGAATCACGCAATGGGGATTGCCCATGGAGACCAGCGTCGCGTGGTAAAGGGTTCCCTCGATCTCCAGGGGCAGATTGACCACCCGGCCCTCGTCGTTGGCCCCGGGGGGGCTCCCTTCGGGGAGGAGGGCGGGAATCTCCGCCGGGGCGAAGCGGGGCGGACCCATGTCCACCGCGAAACGACGCCACCCCTCGGGCCAAATCCGCACCGCACCGGCCAGGGTCTCCAGGGTCAACACCTCCAGCGCCCGTTGATCCCGCTGCGAGGTGTACAATCCGACGCACCGGGCGGCGTTGCCGCACATCTCTGCCTGGGAGCCGTCGGCGTTGTAGATCCGCATCTCCACATCGCCGCCGGATCGGGGAGGGAGCAGCTGCACGATCTGATCGCACCCCACCCCCAAACGACGATCCGCCAGCCGCGCCGCCAAACGGGGGGAGATCTCCCGAGGGCTCCGGCGGTGGTCCAACACCACGAAGTCGTTTCCCAAACCGTGCATCTTGACGAAGGGCAAGGGCTTCACCAACGCATCCCCCGATCCGTTACCTTGATCCTTGACCTCAACCTTCCGGAAACGCCGACTCCCCGGCCATCAGCTGGTCGAGGCTCTCTCTCGGTCGCACCACGGCGAAACGGTCGCCCCGGACCATCACCTCGGGGGGGCGGGGGCGGCTGTTGTAGTTGCTGCTCATGGAAAATCCATAAGCCCCGGCGGAACGCACCGCCAGCAACTCCCCCTCGCGGAACTCAGGCAGCAGCCGGTCCCGGGCGAAAAAATCGGTGGTTTCGCAGATCGGCCCCACCACATCCACCGTCCGCTCCTCCCGGTCGAACTGACGCTCCAGGGGCAGGATGGAGTGGTAGGCGTCGTAGAGGGCGGGGCGCATCAGATCGTTCATGCCCGCGTCGGTGATGACGAACCGCTTCTCGTCCCCCTCCTTGACGTACTCCACCCGGGCCACCAACACCCCGGCATTGCCCACGATCACCCGCCCCGGCTCCAGGATCAAAATCAGCGGCAGCCCCTCCAACTCCTTGAGCATGGCCTGGGCGTAGAGATCGGGCAGGGGCGGGGACTCCCCCCGGCCGTAGGGAATGCCCAGTCCGCCCCCCAGATCGAGATAACGCAGCGGTACCCCGGCGGCCCTCAACTCATCCACCAGCAGCCGCACCCGGCGCACCGCCTCGACAAAGGGCTCCACCGTGGTGAGCTGGGAGCCGATGTGGCAATCCAACCCGATGGGCGAAACATGGGGCAGGCGCATCGCCTCGCGGTAGATGGCCATCGCCTGGCGGTGGGGAATGCCGAACTTGTTGCGGCTCATGCCGGTGGAAATGTAGGGATGGGTTTGGGGATCGACGTCGGGATTGATGCGCAATGCCACGGGGGCTTTGATCCCCATTTGACCGGCGATGCGGTCGATGCGACGCAGCTCGGAGGGGCTCTCCACATTGAACATCAAGATGCCGTATTCCAGGGCGGCGCGAATTTCCGCCTCGCTCTTGCCCACCCCGGAAAAGACGATCCGCTCTGCCGGGCACCCCACCCGACGCCCCCGGGCCAGCTCTCCCCCGGAGACGATGTCCAACCCCGCCCCCTGGCGCACCAGGGAGTCCAACACCGCCAACGTGCTGTTGGCCTTGACCGAATAGCAAATCAGGCTGGGAACCCCGGCGAAGGCCTGCTGAAAGGCCTTGAGGTGGCGCAGCAGGGTGCGCTCCGAATAGCAGTAGAACGGGGTTCCCACCGTCTGGGCGAGGTCGTCCAGGGGAACCTCCTCGCAGTACAAACGGTCGCCGACGTAGTGAAAATAATCCATGGCGGAAGTCGATCCGGAATCAGGGGGAGGGAGGAGGGGCGGGCGACCGGTTCCTGGCTCAGTGCCGCTCGGGCCGCTTGTGGAGTTGATTGACCATCTGATCTTTGTAGGCCTTGGGATCCTCCCCAGGAGGATAAATATCCCCCTTGTAGCCGCAGCCGGAGAGCAGCAGCGCCGAGGCGACGCACAACGCAACCCAGTGTTTCATGGCTGGAGAACTCCAAGCGGGGGAATGGAAATCATCCATCATGCCACGGGTGGGCGGGCGAGGCAATGGCGACGCCCCAGGGGGGGGGTTCCAGCCAGGCCGAATCCTCGCCATGCATCGCCAGGGGGCGCGCCCCATCGCCGGATTCAATCCCGGAACCCCCATTCAAACCAGAGACGGGTTCCCAGGGCGGTCAGCCCATCGGCCCAGGGGGCCTCGAAGGCGGGGGCGAACCAACGATCATGAAAGGCCAGCCAGCGGGCTTCGGATTCCGTCGCCGAGCCGCGCCGCACGTCTCGGGCGAAAAAAAGCTGCCAGGCGTTGCGCCGAACGTATCGCCCCACCGCCCGCCAGCGGCGGCGACGCTCCGCCGGGGGTGCCTCGGCGTTGAGCCGTTGGATGGTCTGGCGAAAGGGGGTCAGGCGCAACCGCCCGGTCTGTTTCTGCTCCCGGTAGAGCCCCGGGGCTTGTTCCAGAAATTCCCGCACCCCCGCCTCCCGCAGCCCCATCAGCACCGCCGCCAGGATCATGCGCTGGCGCATCCCCTCGCTCTCGAAGCGCCGGGCCGAACTCCAGATCCGCCCCGGCAGGGCGATCCACGCCCCCCCTTCGTCGAACAGGCGATCCGCCAGGGTCTGGTCCTCCAAAAAGGGCAGGCTCTCGTCGAATCCCCCCAGGGCGTCGAAGGTGGATCGGGAGAGCAGCATCCCCTGGTCGCCGTTGAGGCATCCCCGACGATTGAGCCGGGTTTTGGCCTCGTGAAGGCGAAAGGAAAAATCCTCCCCCGGCGTGTCGGAGCGGGGCTGGCGGCGGATGAAACGCAAGGGAAAATGGCCTGCGATCCTGGGATTTCCCGTCTCCGCCCGGGCTTGTTCCAGGGCGTGCAGGGCGTCGGCCAGCAGGGTGGGGGAGGTGAGGCGGGAGTCGGCGTGGAGAAAAAGCAGCCACTCCCCCCGGGCGAGACGCGCCCCGGCGTTCAGCTGCGCCCCCCGCCCCCGGGGGGCGTCGAGCCAGCGCCAGTTCTCCCGGTCCGCCGCCAGGGAGCGGGTTCCATCCTCCGACCCCCCGTCGGCGACGATCCCCTCCCACTCCACCCCCCGTTGCCGCGCCACATCCTCCAGCAGCGGCCCCAAGGCAGCCTCCTCGTTCAATGTCGGCGCGATGATGGAAAGAAAAGGATGAAACATCGCTCGTATCGTAGGATAATGATGTACGGAACGTTACAGTCGCCGGAAAACGACCGTTGATCGACCAGGAGAGTGTGGATGAAGCTTCGTCACATGGCGCAAACCCTGGCCCTGTTGGGGGGGATGATCCCCATCGGCTCGGCGACCGCCGCCGCCGCCGAAACCGTGGGGCGATTGATCGTTTTTACCAGCGAAGCGTGCGGTTTTTGCAGGGAGTTTGACCGGGACGTGGGGCGCATCTATCCCAAGACCCAGCTCTCCGCCCGCCTGCCCATGGAGCGGGTGGACCGGGATCATCCTTCCGCCGCCGTGGAGGCCCAACTGGTCAAGCAGATCCACTTCACCCCCACGGTGATCGTTCTCGACCGCCAAGGCAAGGAACGGGGGCGTTCCGTGGGCTACCGGGGCGAGGAGGCCTTTTGGATCATGGCGGAAGAGTGGGCGCGTTTGTTGGAAAAGCAGCCGACCTCGAATGCCCGGTAAGCCCCGCGGACAAAGATGACGCGACGCCCCCCCTTTGAACCCCTGCCGACGGATGGATGAAGGAATCATGGGAGAGGAACCCAAAAAAGGCTTGTTCCAACGGTTGAAGGATGGCTTGTCCAAGACCCGGGAGGGATTGGCGCGCAATTTGGGGGCGCTGCTCGGCACCGCCAAGGTGGACGAGGCGCTATTGGAGGATCTGGAGGCGGTGTTGATCGCCGCCGATTTCGGGGTTCACGTCACCCGCTCCATTCTGGACGAGGCGCAAGAGCGGCTGAAAAAAATGGAGCGGGGCGACGGCAACGAGATGCGGGAGGCGCTGAAGGAGACCATCCGGGCTCGGCTCCAGCGCCATCAAATCCCCTCGCCGGAGATCGTCCGCCAACCCCACGTCATCCTGGTGGTGGGGGTCAACGGGGTGGGCAAGACCACCACCATCGGCAAGATGGCGGCACAATTCGTGCAGCAGGGGAACAAGGTGATGCTGGCGGCGGGGGACACCTTTCGCGCCGCCGCCGTGGAACAGTTGAAAATCTGGGGACAAAGGGCCCACTGCCCGGTCGTCGCCCAGGGGCAGGACGCCGACAGCGCCTCGGTGATTTTTGACGCCTACTCCGCCGCCAAGGCCCGGGGCGTGGAGTTGCTCATCGCCGATACCGCCGGACGGCTGCACACCAAGGTCAACCTGATGGAGGAGCTGAAAAAGGTCCAGCGGGTACTCAAGCGCCAGGATCCGGAGGCCCCCCACGAGGTGTTGCTGGTGTTGGACGCCACCACCGGCCAGAACGCCCTCAGTCAGGCGCGGCAGTTCCATCGGGATCTGGGGCTCACCGGACTGGTGATCACCAAACTCGATGGCACCGCCAAGGGCGGCGTGGTGGTGGGGGTGTGCGAGGAGTTGAATCTGCCGGTGCGGTTCATCGGGGTGGGGGAGGGGGTGGAGGATCTGCGTCCCTTCGAGGCCGACCCCTTCGTCGAGGCGCTGTTCGGCCATTGAGGGCTTGGTTCGGCCCCGGAAGGTTGGGGGGCGAGGCGGGAATCGCGGCGCGGTTCCTGGGAGGCTTATGAGGGGGTGGAGATGATCCGGATTTGGTCTCGCTTGACCCTGGCCGCGGCGCTGGTTCCCCTGTGGACCGGTCTAGCCGCCGCGGGTTTGAACGAAGATGTCGCGGTCTACAAACGCTATTTCGACGCCGTCGACCGGGGGGCGCTGAAGGAGCTGCCTTCGCGGGGCCAATGGCCCAAGGTGGACGTCCTCGCCTCCTACCTGGACCTGGAACTGCTGGAGGCCCGGGAATCGGATGTGGAGGATATCCTCCATTTTCTGCACAGTTGGCCCGATCACCCCCAATCCGCCCGGTTGCGCAAGCTGGTGGACCAGCGCATCGCCAAGGAGGGGAGCAACGAGATGGCCCTGGCGTGGCTGGACCAACGTCCGCCCACCAACGCCGGGGCGCGGGGGCGTTACATCCAACTGCTGATCAAGGCGGGACGGATTCCGGAGGCCCTGCCCCATTGGCAACAGCACTACCGCACCGGCGGGGCGCTGCCGCGCAATCTGCTGGAAGTGGTGCAGCCCCACGTCCCCCCTGGCACCCCGGAGGAACACGAGGCCCGGGCCGTGGCCTTGTTCAAGGGCAATCGGATGGAGGAGTTCCGCCAAACCCTGGCCCTGCTGCCCAAGGAGCGGCGACTCTTTTTCAAGGCCCTGGAGGCGGCGGGGGAGGAAAACGGCAAGCGTTTTCAAGAGTTGCTCAAACAGCTTCCGTCGGACCAGGCGCGTCATCCCGATTTGTGGGAGGAGCGCATCGAGACCATTCGCCAATCCGCCACCTATCAGGCGGCGGATCTTCTCACCGGTTCCGAGGGGGGGTGTCTGGCCCCGGCGGCGCGGCAGTTGCTGCGTTTCAAGGTGGGGCGTCACCTGCTGTACAACCTGAAGGATCCCTTCAACGCCTACAAGGTGTTGTCGGGCAACGCCCGGGAGGGGGGCGCCGATCTGGAGGATTCCACGTGGCTGGCGGGTTGGAGCGCCTACCTGACCAACGACCGCCAGGCGGCGGGGGAGATGTTTGAAATTTTGGCTAAGCAGGGCAAAAAAGGGGAAAAACGGTCCCAGGGGGCCTTTTGGGCGGCGCGCATCGCCCACTACAACGGACAGGATCCCCAGCCCTGGTTGCGCATCGCCGCGCAAAATCCCGAGCATTTCTACGGTCTGCTGGCCCTGGAAGAGCTGGGGGAGAAGATCTCCGACATTCATGACCACGGCCAAGGCTGTCAGCCCCTGATGGAGCGCCCCGAGTTGAAGGAGGGGCTGCTGCGCATGAAACTGCTGCGGGAGGTGGGCCTGAGCTCTTACGTCGGCGGGGAGATCTCCGCCATGGGGGAGCTGCTCAAGGTGGAGCCCCAGGGGCAGGTCTGTCTGGCCCTGGAGTTTCAGTCCTGGGACCGGGCGGTGAAGGTGGCCAAGGAGACCGCCGAAAAGGGCGGGGACAAGGTGTGGAGCGGCCTCTTTCCCATTCCCAACGGTTGGACCCCCTCCATCGGCTGGAAGCTGGATCCCGCCCTGGTCTGGGCCATGGTGCGGCAGGAGAGCCTTTTTCAACCCCGCGCCGTCTCTTCCGCCGGAGCCCGGGGGCTGATGCAGTTGATGCCGGAAACCGCCGCCCGGGAGGCCAAGGTGATTCGGGTGGAGGTTCCCAACAAGCAGCGGTTGCAGATTCCCTCCTACAACCTGACCCTGGGTCAGTCCCACATCTCCCGCCTGCTGGAGGAGTACAACGGCGACCTGCTGCTGGCCCTCACCGCCTATAACGCCGGCGGCGGCCGGACCAAACAATGGCGGCCCAACCGGGGGGTGGAGGACGATCTGGCCTTCATCGAAAACATCACCATCAGCGAGACCCGGGAATACGTGAAGAAGATCCTGCACGGGGTGGCCATCTATCGGCAGGAGATGTACGGTCAGGGGGCGCTGCGGGAGTTGATTCCCCCCCAGCGGCCCGGGGTGGCCGATTTGCGGATCAAAGCGGGGGGTCGATCGTAGTCAGGGGGATGGTGCGGCTCAGGCGCTTGAGAAAAACCTCGCCGGTGTGGGTGAAGAACAACAGCTTCCGCCCCCGGTCGCCGCCGGTGTCCGAGGAGAGGAGCTTCAGCCCGGTTTTGAGCAGGATCTCCCGGGCCATGGCGACGTTTTGTCGCCCCACGGTGACGGTTCCTTCCCCCACCCGGAACATGTCCGCCCCGCCGAACAGCTTGGTTTCCAGCGCGGCGGGGCGGATGCCCAGGTCGCGCCATTGATCCAGCATGGCCAGGATGGCGCAATCCACGAAGCGGAAGCACTCCCGGCAGCCGCCGTGCAGACACTCCGGGGCCACGCATTGGCAGTGGGGCAACATGCCGTGGCAGATGGCCCCAATGCGGCTTTTGGGATGAAATAGGGTGACGGAAACGCAGGAACCCAACACCGTGGTGACCACGGAGGGGGTTGGGCTCAAGTGCATTTCCCCTGGATTGAGATGGATCTGGGGGAGGTTTTTCCAGGGGGTCATTTGGGCAGGCGGTAGATGGTGGGGGCCACCTGGACCACCGGAACCCGTAAATTGTTCAACGTCTCCGAGTGGCCCATGAACAAATAGGCCCCGGGCAGCATATAGCGGCAAAACTTGTTGACCAATTTTTCCTGGGTCGGGCGGTCGAAGTAGATCACCACGTTGCGGCAAAACACCACGTCCATTTTTTCCCGCAGTCCGAAGTCGTGGTCCATGAAGTTCAAGCGGCGAAAACGCACCATGCCCCGCAGTTCGGGGGTGAAGCGCACCAGCTTTTTCATGGGATCCTTGCTCTTCAGCAGATACTTGCGCTTCATGGCCAAGGGAATGGTCTGCACCTTCTCCATTTCGTAGACCGCGTTTTGCGCCTTGGAAAGCACCCGGGTGGAGATGTCGGTGGCCAGGATCTGGGCGGTGAAGTTGATCCCCGGGGAGCGTTCGGCGAACTCCTGCAGCACCATGGCCAGGGTGTAGGGCTCCTCGCCGGTGGAGCAACCCGCGCTCCAGATGGTCAGGGGACGCCGCACTCCCGCCCCCTCCACCCGGATCAACTCCGGCAGAACGTTCTGCACCAAATATTCGAAGTGGCTGGGTTCACGGAAAAAATCCGTTTTGTTGGTGGTGACGATGTCGATGAAATTGATCAGCTCGTCATCGGAGGAGCCGGGATCCAGCACCCAATCCACGTATTCGGCGAAAGAACGCAACCCCAGCACCCGCAGCCGTTTTTGGATGCGGGCGGTGAGCATGGTCTTTTTCGAGGGCGGCATCATGATGCCGCATTGGCTGTAGATGAACTCGGAGAGCCGTTTGAACTGTTTTTCCGAAAGCCCGTACTCCGAGCCCTCATCATCGGATTCGTATGGCATGCGTTGCAACCTTGCCGTGTGGGTCCATGCGCCCGCCTCTCCCCCCTGGGGAGGCGCTTTCCATCCGCTGATCGACGGAAAACCTAATTATTGCACAGTCGCAGCACTTCTTGCGCAATTTTCTCCAGGGAGAGGACGGTGTCCACCCCCCCCAGCTTGATCGCCTCCTTGGGCATGCCGAAAACGATGCAGGAGGATTCGTCCTGGGCGACGTTGACGGCTCCCGCGTCCTTCAGCTCCTTCATGCCCCGGGCGCCGTCGTCGCCCATGCCGGTCATGATCACCCCCACGGCGTTTTTGCCGGCGTAGCGGGCGGCGGAGCGGAACAACACGTCCACCGACGGACGATGACGGCTGACCAGGGGGCCTTCCTTCACCTCGACATAATAGCGGGCACCGCTGCGCTTGAGCAGAGTGTGGCGATTGCCCGGGGCGATGAGGGCCTGACCCCGCACCACCGAGTCGTTGTCCTCCGCCTCCTTGACCGTCACCTTGCACAGGGTGTTGAGCCGGTTGGCGAAGGCGCGGGTGAAATTTTCCGGCATGTGCTGCACGATGACGATGCCCGGGGCGTTGGCCGGCAGCATCTCCAAAAAGACCCGCAACGCCTCGGTGCCGCCGGTGGAGGCCCCCACCACCACCACTTTTTCCGTGGTTTGGGTCATGGCCTTGGAGGGGGGCGGGGGGAGAACGGCGTCGGCGGTGAGCTTGGGGGGAACCTTGTGACCCTCGGCGTGGTGGGTGAGGGTTTTCCGCTTCACCCGGGTCATGGCGGCGGCCTTGACCGCGTCGCAGATGGTGGTGCAGGACTCCTCCAAAAATTGCTTGGTGCCCAGTTTTGGTTTGGTGATCACTTCCACCGCGCCATATTCCAGGGCCTTGAGGGCGGTCTCCGACCCTTCCGCCGTCAGGGTGGAGCAGATGACCACCGGGATGGGGTGCTGGGTCATGATCTTGCGCAGAAAGGTGATGCCGTCCATGCGGGGCATCTCCACGTCCAGGGTCATGACGTCCGGCACTTCCTGCTTGAGCTTTTCCGCCGCGACGAAGGGGTCGGGGGCGTGACCGATCACCTCGATTTCGGGATCGGAGGAGAGAACCTTGTCCAAGGTTTGGCGCACTACGGCGGAATCGTCCACAATCAAGACGCGAATTTTTTTCATGGGGCCTCCCCCCGGTATTTTCGACGGATTCTCGGGCGCGCTCGACACGCGGGGCGATGGGCGCCACCGTCGCTATCTTCCCATTATAAAAGAACCTCCCTTCCGATAGGGAAGGGAGGTTGTGGAAAAAGTCACCGAAAAAGCGCGGTTGGCGGCCTCAAAAGGTTTCAAACTCGCTGTCGGAGTGGTCCTTGCCGCCGGAAGCGGGGGGGAGTGCCTTGGGGGCGGAGGTTCCGCGATGGGCGGGGGCCAGGGGGCGACGGGG
>JADGAP010000094.1 GCA_015231965.1 Magnetococcales bacterium
TTCCGTTTGTTTGAAGGAAGCCATTCACCTATCGGCTTTCCTGGATTCCCGCTTTCGCGGGAATGACGAGCGTAAAATCTTTAGAGGGTCGATCCGGTCAGAATAAGGAAGGGCGTCCATGGTGAGCCTGAGTGTTGGCGATAGGATCGCCGGTCAATACGCAATTAAAGAGTGGCTTGGAGCCGGAGGCTCGGGAGCCGTTTATCTCGCGGATCAATATGTGGAGGATCACGTCGTGCGCTCCGATGTGGCGATCAAGCTCATCGAACTTTCCGATGAACTGAGCGAGGAGGAGATTGGGGAGAAAATTAAAGAGATCAAGCTTGCGATGAAATGGAATCACTCCTCCCTGCTCCCTACTTATGATGCGGGGCGGGGCTCAATCCAGGTCAACCAGCTTGAGACCCATTTTCTTTACTTGGTGATGCCGACGGCGGAGCCGTTTTACAAAAAGCGATTTTCTCGTGGAACGCCCTTGCCGGAGCTCGAAGCCCGTCCGGTGTTTGAGTCGGTGATCCGGGGATTGGAATTTCTTCATAAAAACGAGACGGTGCATCGCGACATCAAGCCGGAAAACGTCATGGAGTGGCAGGATCGCTGGGTGCTGGTCGATTTTGGCCTGGGAAGGGAATTGATCAACAAAAGCCATACCAGGACTCATCAGCAATTAGGAACCTGGAGATACATGCCTCCCGAGGGTTTTTCCGACTTAGGCATCATCTCCCCCGCTTGGGATATCTGGTCCCTGGGCATGATGATCGTCGAGGTGTTGACGGGAAATAATTTGCTCAAAGGCAAGAGGGAGGTGGAGATATTAAATGAAATGAAGGATCGCACGGCGCCGATGCAATGGCCGTCGCTTCCCGCGCCTTGGGAGGAGGTGGTGAACGGTTGCTTGGCGTTGGACCGCGCAAAACGTTGGACCGCACGTCAAATCTTGGCAAGATTGGCCGATGGGAAGAGCCCCACCATTTCCCCGCCCCCCGCGCCGCCGCCTTCGGTCTCCAGGCCGCCCATCATCGATATCACCGCTCCCACGGTTGCGGAGTCCGCCGTTTCCCAAGAGGATACCGCCTTCGCAACCTGGATAGAGCCCGTCACCGGCATGGAGTTTATCAAAATTCCCGGCGGAAGGTTTTTAATGGGTAGCCCGGATAGCGAAGCGGAACGAAATGAGGATGAAGGTCCGCAACATTGGGTTGAGTTGGATGGCTTCTGGATGGGGAAATATCCCGTGACCCAGGCCGAGTGGGAGGCCTTGGGCATGAAGAACGAATCGAAGTCCAAGGGCAAGAGGAATCCGGTGGAGACCGTTTCCTGGCATCAGGCCAGGGAGTTTATCGATAAACTGAATGAGCGGACGCCAGAAGTTTTTGCGTTGCCGAGCGAGGCGCAGTGGGAGTACGTCTGCCGGGCGGGGACCGCGACCCCCTTTTCGTTTGGCGAGACGATTAGCACGGATCAGGCGAATTACGACGGCAACTACGTCTATGGAAAGGGGACGAAGGGGATCTACCGGGAGAAGACGACGCCGGTGGGGATGTTTCCGCCGAATCCGTGGGGTTTGTGCGATATGCATGGCAACGTGTGGGAGTGGTGCGAGGACTGGTATGATGCAGCCTTTTATGGGCGGCCCGAAGCCGTCGAGCGCAATCCTCTATGCAAGAATAGTGCCAATGGCGACCGTGTTCTGCGCGGCGGCTCCTGGAGCATCGATCCCAGGGGGTTGCGTTCCGCCCAGCGCTTCTGGAACAGGCCGGACTACCGGGTCAACTGGGTCGGTTTCCGTCTCGTTCGCCTCCCCCAGGACTGATTACCCTTTAGGTTTTTTTTACCTTTTTAATCTTTTGGGGTCCAGGGGCGAAGCCCCTGGCATTTTTCGGGGGCGGGGGAGTTTAAGCAAGAAATACGCCAATCATTCACCATGCCTCTTTTCCCCATTTCCTTGACGCGGTTTCTTTTCCGGGCTCTTCCTCGACTTCCCGTCCGCGCCAAATTCGGAACTTCCCCAACGCCCCTGAATCCATTCCAGTGACGAACCACGCCCCCCCTGATAAAATGCGGCGGGCGAAGAGGGTTTCGCCTTCCAGGGCGGGACGGTCGGGCTGAACCGTCCTTCCCCCTGAACCCCCGGCGGGCACCGGACCGGTGGACGGTCCCTCTCCCCACAACCGGGTCAACGTCGGCTCCTTACGGCGAGGGAATGGTTTCGACTCTTTCCTTGACCGCTGACAGGGACCGAGCCGGAAATCCCGTCCTGGCCGGTCCCTCTTTTTTGTTCCGCATGTTTTCGAATGAAGGGGCGACGCCTTCGTCCCGGCCGCGTTTCCCCGTTTTTCTCCTGGAGTTTTCCCCATGTCGGCTCCCTCCGTCGCCGCATCGTGCCACCATTGCGGTTTGCCCCTCCCAGCGGGCGAGGTCTTGTCGCTGCGGGAGGAGGGGCGGACCCTGCCGTTTTGCTGCATCGGCTGCCAGACGGCCTACCGCCTGATCCATTCCGCCGGACTGGAAGAGTACTACCAGCGCCGCACCACCCCCTCCGGACGCCCCGAGGACGAGGGGGCGGAGGGGCTGGAGGTCTACGACAGCGCCGCCTTCGCCAAACAATACGTGCGGGCCAAACCCGACGGAACCCAGGAGGTCAGCCTGTTCCTGGAAGGGATCCACTGCGCCGCCTGCGTCTGGCTCAACGAAAAAATATTGGGGGGATTGCCGGGGGTGGTCTCGGCCCGGGTCAACTTTTCCACCCATCGGGCGGTGGTGCGATGGGATCCGACGGGGGTCAAGCTCTCCCAAGTGATCGGGGCGGTGCGGCGCATCGGCTACCGGGCGGAACCCTACGACCCCCAGGCGGTGGAAGCCCGCATCCTGCGCCGGGACAAGGAGTTGCTGGTTCGGCTGGGGGTGGCGGGATTCGGCGCGGCCAACGTCATGCTGCTGGCGGTGGCCCTCTACGCCGGATATTTCCAGGGGATCGAGGATCGTTTCAAACAATACTTCCACTGGGTCTCCCTGGTCATCGCGACGCCGGTGCTGTTCTACAGCGGCTGGGTCTTTTTCAAGGGGGCCTGGAGCGGTTTGCGGGTGGGTCGCCTGACCATGGATCTGCCCATCGCCCTGGGGGCGCTGGTCACCTATCTGCACAGCGTGTCCGTCACCCTGAGCGGGCGGGGGGAGGTCTATTTCGACTCGGTGGCCATGTTCATCTTCGTGCTGCTGACCGGGCGCTACCTGGAATCGGCGGCGCGGCGCAAGGCGGCGGGGGCGACGGAGCGGCTGCTGCGTCTGGCCCCCGTCACCGCCACGGTGCTGCGGGACGATCAACCGATCACCGTGCCGGTGCAGGAGGTGGTGGTGGGGGATCTCTTCCTGGTGCGCCCCGGGGAGCGGATTCCGGTGGATGGGGAGGTGATCTCCGGTCAATCGGGGGTGGATGAGTCGCTGCTCACCGGGGAGAGTCTGCCGGTGTCGAAGGGGCCGGGGGAGGTGCTGGCCGGCGGGACGTTGAATCTGGACGGAGCGTTGACCGCTCGCGCCGTGCGGGTGGGGGAGGAGACGGCCATCGCCCGCATCGCCCGACTGGTGGAGGCGGCCCAAAGCAGCCGTCCGCCGGTGCAAAGTTTGGCGGATCGGGTGGCGGGGCGCTTCATCGCCGTGGTCCTGACCCTGGCCGGGGCGACGTGGCTCTATTGGCATGGGGTGGGTTCGCCCCACGCCCTGGAGTACGCGGTGGCGGTGTTGATCATCACCTGTCCCTGCGCCCTGGGGTTGGCCACCCCGGCGGCGGTGGTGACGGCGGCGGGAACGGCGGCTCGCATGGGGCTGTTGATCAAGAACGGCGAGGCGTTGGAGCGTCTGGCCCGCGTCACCCACGTGGTGTTGGACAAAACCGGCGTGGTGACGCAGGGTCGGCCCGAGGTGATGCGTCTGGTTCCCGCCCCCGGCGTTTCCGAGGAGGAACTGCTCTCCCTGGCGGCGGCGGTGGAGCGATTTTCCGAGCATCCCCTGGGCAAGGCGACGGCCCGCGCCGGGCGGGAGCGGGGGTGGATCGCCCCGGGGGTGGTGGAGCAGGCGCAAAACCATCCCGGACTGGGCCTGGAGGCGATTCTCGACGGTCGCCGGGTGCGGGTGGGGCGGGGGGGATTCGTGCGGGAGTTGACCGGCGGGGCGTGGATCGAGCCCCAGGACGAGGGCTCTCCCATGACCTGGGCGGCCTGCGGGGAGGAGGGGCGTTTTCTCGGCTGGCTGGGGCTGGCGGATCGTCTGAAGGGGGACGCCCATGAGGCGGTGGCGGCCTTGCAGGCCATGGGGTTGGAGGTGCGCCTCCTCTCCGGGGATCGGGAGGCGGTGGTGGCGGAGACGGCCCGTCTTCTGGGGGTGACGCACTACATCGCGGGAGCGCCTCCGGGGGGCAAGGAGGCGGAGATCGCCCGTCTGCAATCCCTGGGCGCGGTGGTGGCGATGGTGGGGGATGGGGTCAACGACGCCCCGGCCATGGCCCGCGCCGATGTCGCCCTGGCGGTGGAAAACGCCGTGGATGTCTCCGTCGAGGCGGCGGACGGGGCGCTGCTGAGCCGTCGCCTGATCCTGGCGCCCCAGGCCATCGCCCTGGGCCGGGAGACGGTGCGGGTGATCCGGCAAAATTTCGTGTTGTCCGCCAGTTACAACGCCCTGGCGGTCCCCCTGGCCATGGCGGGATGGGTCATTCCCGTGGTGGCGGCGGTGGCCATGCCCCTCTCCAGCCTGCTGGTGATCGGCAACGCCCTGCGGCTCAAAAAATTGGCCGGGGTGGAGGAGGGGTAACACAGGTCTATTGGGATTTACTTCATTATAGCCGTTTCATTCCGAAATTATGCAAGTTGGACAGAACGCGGAGCTTTGAAATGGGACTGCGGGTCCAGGGCAATCATTGCCCTGGCGGGTTGTAGGGCAGAGCCCTACGGTGTTGACTTTCACATCTGATCTCGCAGGTTTTTCGGCGCGCTTTCAAGTGAAGCTAATGGCGTTTTTTGCCATTAGCGCAACGCGCCCTCTCGTCGCCGAAGGCGACCAGATTTTCACGGAACCCTACTTTTTCGGCCATTCCTCGATGTCATAACTCAATTGGAACAACTATATATTGTATATCGACCCCGCGTTTTTTCTGCATTATTGGT
The DNA here is from genome assembly GCA_015231965.1 of Magnetococcales bacterium. Taxonomy (GTDB): domain Bacteria; phylum Pseudomonadota; class Magnetococcia; order Magnetococcales; family JADGAP01; genus JADGAP01. The sequence continues at coordinate 5,157 of JADGAP010000094.1, forward strand.
TCAGTCGTTTGAATAAGTTGTCTAGTAACTGATTTTTATACTTTGACCGGAGTCTTGAGTCATCTACACCTTCGATGGCTTTTACAATAAGATTTAGCTGTTCTCCATAGGTCAAACGCTTCTGTTTTTCCTGAGATAGTTCTCTGTAGTGATCCTCTCTTTGTTGGAATATTCTGTGAATGAATATTCCAAGGGATGATAAAGAAGAAGCGGCTAGTCCAGTATCAACCTTTCCAAGGAAGATTATAGAAAACACTCCAATACAAAAAGTTGCCACTGATGTTAATATTACAAGTATCCACATATAATAAGTATATTTTGCCTGCCGAGTCAATTCTTTGTATTCTCTGTTGAGATGTTTTCTATAGAAAGTAAGTTCATTCTTTAGTGTATTAAAGAGTTCGTCAGGATTCTTTGTGAATAGGTTCTTTTCCTGGATTTTACTAGCAATGGTGCTTTGAATCGATTCGTTCTTGAAATTATCAATCATTACTGTTAAATTCTCTGATAGTTCCTTGAATTTTTCCTCTAGGTGCATAGGTGTTTCATTATGCGATTCGATGTCATGGTTAGTTTCTTCGGCTTTTGGGGGGGTGATGTTAAAATGGGTCATTTCCTCGCTAAGATCATTCTCTTCCATTTCTCCGAGGATTTCTTCAAATTCAGAAATGGAGCTAGGTCTGGATTTTGGATTAATAGATAGTGACTTGTCGATGGCTGAAAGTAGTCTTTGGGAATATCTTCCTGCGGCAACGGAAGACGCAGGGAGTAATGGATCTCGGTTGCCCAAAGATAATTCCGCCAGTCTTATCGTGGAATCGGCCGGCCTGATTCTGGTGGTTAGTTCGTATAGCGTAGCGCCAATTGAATAAATGTCAGACCATGCTCCTTGATTTGATCCACTATATTGTTCTGGGGGAGAGTAACCGAACGTAATCATAGATGTTAGATGGGTTTCTTCAGTTGTCTGTCTTGCGGCACCAAAGTCTACAAGGACAAGCGTTCGATCAGACTTAATGATGATGTTTGACGGCTTGATATCTCTATGGATTATCCCGTTGGAGTGGAGGAGTTTTACAGCAGTCAACAACTGACGAAGAAGATCCATTAACGACTCTTCATCAAATGCGATGCGCCTTGCAATGCTTGATAGGTCTTCTCCTTCAATGAAGTCCATTATTATATAATATTTATTGTCAGTATTGAAAAAGTCGGTGACTCTTGCCAGATTCTTATGGATAATACCTGATGCGATTTGAGCTTCTTTCTTAAAGATCTCGCGGATTTGTTGGGTGTTGTTGGAGCTATAGCTCCGGGCTTCTTTTGCGACTACAGGTATTCCTATTCGGAGATCTCGTGCTAAATAAGTAGATGAGAACCCCCCCCTCCCGATCATTTTTATGATTCTGTAACGCCCCTGAAGTACATCGCTAGTTGATAGGAAATCTCCAGAGCGTGTTGTTTTTGGTTCGGTATCAGCTGGTGTGGACGGAGTTGATAGCGTTGATGGTCGCACCATCATGGTGGCTTCAGATCCATTAGTTGGCCCTTTCACCAGGAAAGTATCACTTTCCACGCTCTTCGTGTCATTGTTTTGTAGAGAGATTTTTTGTTCAACGTTTACGGCAATGTTGTTCTTTGTGTTGATAACAGTTGGATCATCCGGCCCGGCGAGAAGAGGGGCGTTTGTTGATGCTACTATTGTATCAGGCATTGTCTTCTGAGGATGAGGTGGGACACTTTGGATGGCGTTTGAGTCAGCGATTGGCACGTTAAGTTACCCCCTCAGGAACGCTTTCTTCACTAGAAGAGGATAATTAGGGGAAATTGAAAAAATGTCAACGGCAAGGATTGCAGGTATAGTTTTTTGTTCATGTTTCCCTTTTAGGTCGTCGGATTATTTGCTACCTTTCCACACTCTAGAGTGCTTTGCATCCCAATGCGTGGAGTTTGCAATTTTGCGTCCTTTGCTGGAGAAGGATCGATGAGCGGTTTGACTTTGCTGGACAAAATCTGGAACGCCCACGTCATCCGGACGGGTGAGGATGGGGCGAGTCTGATCTACATCGACCGTCACCTGGTGCATGAGGTGACGAGCCCTCAGGCCTTCGAAGGGCTGCGACTGACGGGGCGGACGGTGCGTCATCCCGAGGCGACCTTCGCGGTGCCGGACCACAACGTGCCCACCAAGTATCGGGATCAGGGGATCAAGGATCCGGTGTCGCGGACCCAGGTGGAGGCGCTGGAGAGCAATTGCCGGGATTTCGGGGTGCCGCTGTTCGGCATGAACGACATTCGGCAGGGGGTGATCCACGTCATGGCCCCGGAGCAGGGGATCACCCTGCCCGGCTTCACCGTGGTCTGCGGCGACTCCCACACCGCCACCCATGGGGCGTTCGGGGCGCTGGCCTTCGGCATCGGCACGTCCGAGGTGGAACACGTCCTGGCCACCCAGACCTTGATCCAAAAGCGCCCCAAGAGCTTCCGCATCACCGTGGAAGGGACGCTGCCCGCCGGGGTGACGGCCAAGGATCTGGCCCTCTATATCATAGGCAGGATCGGCACGGCGGGGGGCACCGGCTACGCCGTGGAGTTCGCCGGACCGGCGATTCGGGCGCTGTCGATGGAAGGGCGCATGACCCTGTGCAACATGGCCATCGAGGGCGGGGCGCGGGCGGGCATGGTGGCGGTGGATCAAACCACCATCGATTATTTGAAGGGCAAACCCCTGGCCCCCAAGGGCGAAATCTGGGAGCGGGCGGCGGCGGCGTGGCAAGAACTCCACTCCGACCCCGATGCGGCGTTCGACCGGGAGTTGACCCTGGAGGCCGCCGACGTCCCCCCGCAAGTCACCTGGGGCACCTCTCCCGAGCAGGTGGCGGCGGTGACGGGTTCGGTCCCCGATCCCGAAACGGCGGATCCCCAGGTTCGGGACGCCATGGTCAAGGCGTTGCGCTACATGGGATTGACCCCCGGAACCCCGATCACCGCCATTGCCGTGGACAAGGTGTTCATCGGCTCCTGCACCAACGGGCGCATCGAGGATTTGCGGGCGGCGGCGGTGGTGATCCAGGGGCGGAAGGTGGCAGCCAGCATCAAGCTGGCCCTGGCGGTTCCCGGATCGGGATTGGTCAAGCAGCAGGCCGAGGCGGAAGGGCTGGATCGCATCTTCGTCGAGGCCGGTTTCGAGTGGCGGGATCCGGGCTGCTCCATGTGTCTGGCGATGAACGACGACGTGCTGGGGCCGGGGGAGCGGTGCGCTTCCACTTCCAACCGCAACTTCGAGGGCCGCCAGGGCAAGGACAGCCGCACCCATCTGGTCAGCCCCGCCATGGCGGCGGCGGCGGCCATCGCCGGTCACTTCGTCGATGTGAGAAACTGGAACGGGTGATCGCTCATGGCCATGCTCCTTGGGTTCCGGGTGCAAAATTATCGGGTGCTCAAGAAGGTGACCCTGGGGCGGCTGGTCAATGAGCAGAAGGATCCCCCTCTAACGCCGTTGACGGCGGTGATCGGCAAGAACGGGGTGGGCAAAAGCACCCTCTTCGACGCCTTCGGCTATCTCGCCGACACCCTGGCCGTGGGAGTGGAAGAGGCCTGTGATCAGAAACAGCGGGGGGGGTACTCCCGGTTGGTTTCGGCGGGCTCGAAAGACCCTATCCGCTTCGAGATCTACTATCGCGAGAACCAAAACGAGCGTCCCATCACCTACGAGTTGACCATCGGGCCGGATCGCCAAGGGCGGCCCATGGTCAAGGAAGAGAAGATGCGCCAGGGGCGAAAAGGTCCAGTTGGGGGTCAACCCTTCAATTTCTTGAATCTAGAAGGTGGGAGAGGGGTAGCGTGGTCTGGCAAGGAGACCTTGGAGGGGGACGAGGACGCCTCCAAGGTTGCCGTTGAATTGACCGATCCCCGTAAACTGGGCATCGCCACCCTGGGGGCGTTGAAGGACCACCCCCGCATCACCCGGTTTCGGGATTTTCTCTCCCACTGGCATCTGAGCTACTTTACCCCCGACGCCGCCCGGGGATTGCCCACCGCCGGTCCCCAGAAGCATTTGAACATTCATGGGGACAATCTGGGCAACGTGGTGCAGTACATGGAGCGGGAGCACAAGGAGGCGTTCAAGCGCATTCTCTCCCAAATCGCGGAGAAGATTCCAGGCGTCCATAAAATCGACGCCAGAAAGACCGAGGACAATCGCCTGCTGCTCCGCTTCAATGACAAGGGATTCACCGATCCCTTCTACGCCCAGCAGATGTCCGACGGCACGTTGAAACTCTTCGCCTATCTGTTGCTGCTGGAAGATCCGGATCCCCCCCCCTTCCTCTGTATCGAGGAGCCGGAGAACGGCCTTTATCACAAGCTTCTGGATACCCTGGCGAACGAGTTTCGCGCCCACGCCACGGGCAGAAAAGGCTCCTCGCAAATTTTCGTCACCACCCACCAGCCCTATCTGGTGGATGCGTTGAAGCCGGAGGAGGTGTGGATTTTGAGTAAGGGGGAGGATGGTTTTTCCTCCATCAGCCGCGCCACCGATGATCCCATCGTGAAAAACATGGTGGAGCAGGGGTTGCCCCTGGGTGGGCTGTGGTATAGCGACTATCTGGACCCGAGGTGAGGGAATGCACTTCGAGATCCTGGTGGAAGATGTTTCCGGCAAGAAAATGTTGGACATTCTCGTCCCAAAAATTTTGGGGGAGGGAACGGGGCGTACCTTTCGAGTGATCCCCTACAAGGGGATTGGGCGTATTCCACCGGGATTGAAAGGGGAAGCTGATCCAGCCAAACGCATTCTGTTGGATCGACTGCCCAAGGTTCTGCAAGGTTATGGAAATACGCCGAGTTACCGGGATGGCGACTCCGTCGTGTTCGTCGTCTGCGATCTGGACGACAAGTGCCTGAAGGTATTTCGTCAGGAGTTGCTGGCGGTGTTGGAACGATGCGATCCCCGTCCCGAAACCCGTTTCTGCATCGCCATTCAGGAGGGAGAGGCGTGGTTGCTCGGCGATATACTTGCCTGCGCGAGAGCGGATTTCCCCTCCAATCTTAGCGCAGTGGGGAGCTTCATACGCGATAATAGGAGAGGTATCGGCGGAACCTGGGAACATTTGGCCGATATCCGTTATCCCGGAGGGGCCAAGGCCCTCAAAAAACGGGGGTGGCAGGCGGTGGGAGCGGAAAAATTCCGTTGGGCGGAAACCATCTCTCCCCATGTGGACGTTGACAGGAACGACTCCGAGAGCTTTCAATATTTCAGGAAAAAGCTGTTGGAGCTTGCAGGTTGAAGAGGTTGCGCAGGGGGGGGCGGTGAATCGCCGTCTCTGCGTTGGGCTAGGTTGAACGTTTCCTTGAGGGCAGGTCATGGAACCCTTTACCGTTTTCACCGCCGTGGTGGCACCGTTGGATCGCAAGAACGTCGATACCGACGCCATCATTCCCAAACAGTTTCTCAAGTCGATCCGGCGCAGCGGTTTCGGGCCGAACCTGTTCGACGAGTGGCGCTATCTCGACCGGGGCGAACCGGGGCAGTCCTGCGCGGGGCGCCCGATCAACGCCGAGTTCATCCTCAACCAGCCCCGCTACCGGGGGGCGGGCATCCTGCTGGCCCGGGACAACTTCGGCTGCGGCTCCAGCCGGGAACACGCCCCCTGGGCGCTGCTGGACGACGGCTTTCGCGTCGTCATCGCCCCCAGCTTCGCCGATATTTTCTTCAGCAACTGCTTCAAGAACGGCATCCTTCCCATTGTTCTGGATGGGGGAATTGTCGATGAACTGTTCGCTGGGACAGTGGCCGCCGAGGGCTACAAGCTGACGGTGGATCTGGAGCAACAGCGGATCGTCACCCCCAGCGGGCGGACCATCCCCTTCACCGTGGACGACTTCCGCCGCCACTGCCTGCTCCAGGGGTTGGACGACATCGGCCTGACCCTGGAACACGCCGCCGCCATCGCCGATTTCGAGGCCCGCCGCCGTCAGGAGGCCCCCTGGGCGTTCCTGAAATAGGCGTCTTTTCGCGGGGATTCCGTGGTTTGTGCTGCATTGCGTCAGCGGGCGAAAATTCCACGTGAATTTTCGCCCGCTATTTTTTATACTGACCCGTTTGGACGCAACATTGAACCAGGAGCGACCCCGCATGTCCCAAACCATTCTTCTCCTGCCCGGCGACGGCATCGGACCGGAGATTGTCGAAGAGACCCGCAAAATCATGGAGTGGACGGTGCGCCAGGGGCTGGCGGATCTCCAGTTCGAGACCGGCCTGATCGGCGGCGCGGCCTACGACGCCACTGGAACCCCCCTGCCCGCCGAAACCCTGACCCGGGCCAAGACCGCCGCCGCCGTGCTGCTGGGGGCGGTGGGCGGTCCCAAGTGGGAGCCCCTGGACTACAGCGTCCGCCCCGAGCGGGGGCTGCTGGGGATCCGCAAGGAGTTGGATCTCTTCTGCAACCTGCGCCCCGCCATGGTCTACGACCAACTGGCCGACGCCTCCACCCTCAAGCGGGAGGTGGTCTCCGGCATCGACATCATGGTGGTGCGGGAGCTGACCTCCGACATCTACTTCGGAACCCCCCGGGGCGTGGAAACCCTCCCCGACGGGCGGAAGAAGGGGCTCAACTCCATGACCTACACCACCGACGAAATCGAACGGGTGGCGCGGTCGGCCTTCGAGATCGCCCGCAAGCGTCGAGGCAAGGTCTGCTCGGTGGACAAGGCCAACGTGCTGGAATGCACCGAACTGTGGCGGCAAGTGGTGACGGCGTTGCATCAAAAGGAGTTTTCCGACCTCGCCCTCTCCCACATGTACGTGGACAACGCGGCCATGCAGTTGATCCGCAACCCGCGCCAGTTTGACGTCATCGTCACCGGCAACATCTTCGGCGACATTCTCTCCGATGAGGCCAGCATGTTGACCGGCTCCATCGGCATGTTGCCCTCCGCCTCCCTGGGAACCCGCTACGCCCTCTACGAGCCGATCCATGGCTCGGCCCCGGACATCGCCGGGCAGGGCGTGGCCAATCCCCTGGCCACCATTCTGTCGGCGGCCATGATGTATCGCTATTCGCTGAATCTGCCCGCCGTGGCCGATCGCATCGAGCAGGCCATCGTCCGGGTGCTGGATCAAGGCTTCCGCACCCCCGACATCATGCAACCCGGCATGAAGCTGGTGGGAACCTCCGCCATGGGCGACGCCGTGCTGGCCGCCCTGGAAGGCTGAAGCCTTCAGGATTCCAGAATAATAATCCGCCGGAAGGCGTTGGAGGCCGGGGGAAGGGCGAACGCAACGGGCGGCTCCAGGCCCTTGAAGCAAGCAACCGAAGGATCAAGGAAGAGAACTATGCGCAAGTACAACGTCTGTGTGGTCGGGGCCACCGGCAACGTGGGTCGGGAGATGCTCCGCATCCTGGAAGAGCGGCAATTTCCGGTGAACGAGGTCCATCTGCTGGCTTCCAGCCGTTCCGCCGGTTCCCGCGTCGCCTTCATGGGCAAGGAGGTGGTGGTGGAGGATTTGGCCACCTTCGATTTCAAGGGGATGGAGATCGGTCTGTTCTCCCCCGGGGCCAGCGTCTCCAAGGTTTACGCCCCCAAGGCCGCCGAGGCGGGGTGCGTGGTGGTGGACAACACCTCCTTCTTCCGCATGGACCCGGAGATCCCCCTGGTGGTTCCCGAGGTCAATCCCGAGGCCATCGCCCAATATACCAAGCGGGGCATCATCTCCAACCCCAACTGCTCCACCATTCAGATGGTGGTGGCGTTGAAGCCCTTGCACGACGCGGCGCGGATCAAGCGGGTGGTGGTCTCCACCTATCAGGCCACCTCCGGCGCGGGCAAGGAGGCGATGGATGAGTTGTACGAGCAGACCAAGGCCTTCTACACCCCCGGCTCCACCCCGCCGATGAAAAAATTTCCCAAGGGCATCGCCTTCAATCTCATTCCCCAAATCGACGTCTTCCTGGAAAACGGCTACACCAAGGAAGAGATGAAGATGGTGAACGAGACCAAGAAAATCATGGATCCCAGCATCCGCCTTACCGCCACCACGGTGCGGGTGCCGGTGTTCAACAGCCACTCGGAAGTGGTGAACATCGAAACCGAGCGCAAGCTCACCGCCGCCCAAGCGCGGGAGATTTTGTCCAAGGCCCCCGGCGTGGTGGTGGTGGACGATCCCGCCAATGGGGGGTACATCACCCCCAAGGAGGCCTCCGGCCAGGACGGAACCTTCGTCTCCCGCATTCGCGAGGATGATTCGGTGGAGAACGGGCTCAACCTGTGGGTGGTTTCCGATAACCTGCGCAAGGGCGCGGCCCTCAACGCGGTGCAAATCGCCGAGGTGCTGATTCGGGACTATCTGAAGTAAGCCAACGCCAAGGGATGGCGTCGGATGGCGAGCAGGGCCTTTCTCTCGCGGGAAAGGCCCCTTTTTTTCGCCGCAAGGGATCCAAATGGGCATGAAATCCCAACGGTTGAGGGATGGTTTTGAGTCCGTGAATTTGTTACGCTGCACTGTCTGGGCGCCATGGGGCGGGCCGGATTGGGTGCGGCAACCCTCCACTGTTTGGGGACGATCCGACGCATGAACAAGCGCATGGCATGGGCGGCGGTACTGAGCATGGCGGCGTTGGGTGCGCCGGGATGGGCCAAGGCCTACTCCCTGGGCGACATCCAGGTGGAGAGCGCCTTGGGGCAGCCCTTTTCCGCCGAAATTCCTCTGATCCCACGGCCCGGCGAGAAGGTCAAGGAGATCGCCGTCTCGGTGGGGGACGTGGGGGATTACGCGGTGCTGGAGATGCAACGTCCCAGCCTCGTCGCCTCCCTGGAGACCAAGATTATCCGCGCCGGTTCCGAGATCCGCATTGTCCTGACCAGCCGGGCCCCCATCACCGAACCCTATTTTAATTTGTTGTTGAGAACGTCGGTGGGACGCGGGGCGCTGTTCCGCAACTATCCGGTCTTTTTGGAGGTCGGCTCCCCGAAGCGGCCAACGGGCGGCGGGGTG
>JADGAP010000095.1 GCA_015231965.1 Magnetococcales bacterium
TACATTGTTCCATCAAGCTCTGTGTGTATGAATCTAAAATGGAATCACATCAATGAACCGCCCCCGGGGCCAGCCACGCTTCCGCCTGGGCCAGATCCTCGGGGGCGTTGACGTTGAAAAAGGGGTCTGGACCGTGGGGGGGGAGGGGGAATTCCACCACCGCCGCCCCTTGCTCCAGACTCCATCGCTGGATGGGGGGAGAATCCCCCGCCGCCAGGGCGGTGTCAATGGCGGGCAGCAGGCCCCGGGGCCAGAGTCCGAAGACGGGATGGAGCCTTCCGCCGGAGCGGGCGAGGGTCGGGCGTTGGCCGTTGTCGCTGGCCTGCCACAGCCGTTGGGCCAGATCCATGGGGAGGAAGGGGGCGTCCACCGGGATGGTGAGCAGCCAGGGCGCCCCGGTGGCGAGAAAGGCTGCCTCCACCCCGGCCAGGGGGCCGCGATGCCCTTCCCGCCGGTCGGGGATCACCGTCACGCCGTAGGGGGCGAAGCGTGCCGCGTCCCCCGCCGCGTTGACCGCGATTCGCCCCGTCTGGGGCGTCAGTCGTCGCAGCGCGTGGGTCAGCAGCGGCTCCCCCCGCAAGGTCAGGAAGGCCTTTTCCCGCCCCCCCATGCGCCGGGAGAGCCCCCCGGCCAACACAATCCCCCAAAGTTGGGCGCGGCATTCCGGGGTGTCGATGGCGGGGTTCTCCCTTTGATCGAGCCATTCCATTTCAAAGCCGGGTTTACGGTGACATTTCCGGGGTGTTTTCGTCAATCTTGTAGGTGTTGCGCACCTTGGTCATGATCTTGAGGACATCGCTAAGAAACCGCGCCACTTCGCGTTGGACGAATAAGTTTTTATTCTCCAGGACTTCACTTTCGCTGCGGCGGTCGTGAATCGCCTCGAACAGACGCATCCGGGCGGCGAGGTGATCCTCCATCTTTTGTTCAAAGCCCCCTTTCTTCAGGGTGCGTTTTCTCATCATGATCCGCGCCTGCGCCATCACTTCGCCCTTCAGGCAGGTGATGACCGGTTCATAGGCGCGTTCCACTGGTTCCTTCTCGGAAAACAACCCATAACACTTCGCCACGATGGGGGGGGCTTCCACCGGTTTGTAGGAATCCCTGGAGCCGCACCAACCTTCCCCCATCCATGAGATGACGGTGCATCCGATCAACCCAATAAGCCCATATTTCTTCATGATGGTTCACCTCGCGCCGTTCGCGGGAATCTTTCGTCAATAATGCGACGGGTAGCACAGGGGATCTTCCCTCCGCATTTCAACCATGGGGAAGAGGACTTGATGAAGGTCTGGAATCAGTTCCTTCATGATGCGTTCCCGCAATCCGTCGCCGCTCTCGCGCCCTTTACGATCCACCATGATCTCGCCCAACCATGCTATGTAGGTATCGCGGTGGTTCGAGGTCAAACGGGTGAACGCCTCCCTGTCGCGACGTCTCTTGGGGGACAAGGCGTTGTACTGTCCTTCCATCTCGGTTTCCAGGCACGCGATGACGGAAAGAAGCGCCTCGCCCTCGGGGAGCGGGGGGTCGTTTTGGGCGGCGCATCGCGCAATCGCCGCCGACATGGAACTTGCGGCTTGGGCGGCGAACGCATCCACGGCGTGGAGCGTCGCGACGATAAGTACGATTTTTGACGCGACCTTGAGGAAGTTCATGGCAACGTACTCCCGATGGATTCAAACGACGGACTCAACATCATCATTCAATCCCGTCTCATTTCAATCAAGGGGGCGATCATCCGGTGCAGGTCGGGGATTTGTTCTCTCATGATACTTTCCCCCACGCCGCTGCCGCAATCGCACCATTTGTGCCCATTCATGATCTCAAGGAAGAATTTTGAGTACGTCCTATCATAATCATGCACCAAGCGCTTGAACTCCTTTTTTCGCAAATTCTCCGTGCTGGACATGGCGGAGTATTGCTTCTCCATTTCGCGTTCCAGGCAATAAATGACGTTAACGCAACCATCGCTGCTGCGCGTATTTTCGTCAAATTGGGCGTTGCATTGATCAATTACTGTAAATATGTCGTTGGCGGCTTGGAACGCCTTCGCATCCCCGGATTTGAGAACTAACATCAAGAAAATCCATGGCGCGGCCTTGAAGGGTCTCATGGCGCGATTCTCCCGATGGATTCAAATGACGGACTCAACATCATCATTCAATCCTGTCTCATTTCAATCAGGGGGGCGATCATCCGGTGCAGGTCGGGGATTTGTTCTCTCATGATTAGATATCCGACAATGCTCCCGCAATCGCACCATTTATGTCCATTCATGATCTCAAGGAAAAATTTTGAGTACGTCCTATCATAATCATGCACCAGGCGCTTGAACTCCTTTTTCCGCAAATTCTCCGTGCTGGACAAGGCGGCGTATTGCTCCTCGATTTCGCGTTCCAGACAATAAATGACGCCAATGCAACCATCACCGCTGCCCGTTGTTTTATCATATTGAGCATTGCATCGATCGACCATCGTGAACAGGTCGTTGGCGGTTTGAGATGCATCAGTATCCCCGGACTGAAGAAGCAACATCCAGAAAATCCATGGCGCGGCTTTGAGGGGGCTCATGACCTTTTGCTCCTGAAGAAGGTGGAGGAAAGATGTCCGCTCTTTCCTCCACCCATCGACAAACGTTACTTGAACTCGAAGTAGCGGAACCGATCAGATTCTTTCCCCGATCTAGCCGTCCCATCCGATCTCCGGCCAAAAACAAGCGCGTTGCGCTCCACCATCAACGCATTGCGGAACGTCTTTTGCTGGGTCGGATTGGCGTTGATGCGCTGAATCTCGGTCAGCGTTCCGGATCCCATGCGGGTATCCACGGTGATCGCGCCACTCCTCATGGTGTTGATGGCGGTTTGAATCAACGCGGCTCCGGCGCCTCGACCATGCCGCAGCATGGTATCCGCCGCCGCCCGGGCGAATTCATCGCTGCCCATCCGGGTGAGGGCGTCATGTCCTCCGATGGTATGGAAGACGTCATCAAAGTAGGCGCGATAGACTTGCACCACCTCCGCGACGGTCAGATCCGTATTGCGGGTTCCCTCGGGAATGCCGGGGAGGAATCCGCGCTTGATCAGATCATCCAGCGTACTCTGCAGAATGCCCGCGAACGCCCCTGTACCCGGATGCGACGCCATGCCCCCCTCCGCGGCGAAGATATCCGTGTAGGCCTGGATTTCTTCCACCGTGACGCCGGGCAAGGAGAGGACATTGTGGAAAAACATCACCCATTCCACCACCTTCTGAGGCGAGCGGAAAACATCCCCTCGGTACTCGGGAATGTAGGGCGGCTGCACATCCGAGAACCTGGTGAGGGGAAAATGGCGCTCCTCGTCGCTGCCGTACCTTCCTGTATTTGTATCATACGTTTGACACTGCCCGCCACCCCCTGTTTTGCACGTTGACATGATTCTTCTCCTGTTGCGCAAGGAGCCTTGAGGAAGGGAGGAACCGCGCCGCCATTGCCTTGCGCTTCGCGAGCTTGTAGGATCTTTCCTGCCAGGGAATCGATCCGCTCTCGCTTGCGGGCGGTTCATCCCGGAGCGTCCCGTCGGCTCCATGGCGGGACGCTCCATGATTCAACGTCGATTCATTCTCTAAATTTTCTGCCGCTCCTGCCGTCGCCCGAGCGCCAACGGGCCAGGGTGCCCAATTCCGCCAGCAAGGCGCCGGGAACCCGCGCCGTCACTTGAAGACGACAGGGGGTGCGCAAGCCACCCAGGAGGAGTTGCAACGCCTCCTCCCCCCCGGCCAGGTAAACCTCCCGCAACAAAAGCGGGGGGTGCTGGTGGAGGGCGTCGATCACCCGCCGTCCTTCGTCATTCCCCCAGGAAGGCGCGGCGGGCGGCTCCTTGAACACGATGACGGCCCATCCTTGCCGTCGGTCCACTTCGACCTCATGCACCCGCCGCCGGAGAAACTCCCCCCCCGCTAGGCGACCCCCGGTGCCAATCAATGCGGACAGGGCGGTTTCCAACCCGCCTCCGTAGGAAAACGGCGACCACTCCCCCGCCCCCAGGGACAACCCCTCCCACTCCCGCCGGATGGTCTCCTCGACTTCCAGGGCGCGTTGCCCATCGGGTCCGGAGCCGGTGAGGCGGGATTTCCAACCGGAAAGTTTTTCCACCGCCTCTCCCGCCCGCGCGGAAACATCCGTTCCAAGCAGCGCCAGCAAAAATCGGGCGAAATGTTCCGGCTCCAGGTGAACCGCGCCTCGTCCTCCTCCCACCTCCCCTTTGGGAATCCAACCTCCGTCACGCAGCGCCCTGCCGCTACGCAGCACCTCGCTCGGGTTCATGCCGGTCAGTTCGGTAAGTTTTTCCACGGCTTGCGCCAAGGTCGCCATATCCGCCCCTCTGGATAAAATTCCTACAGGATGAATCCCCTCCATCGAGGATGATTATAAACACAGAACGTATCATGTCAACAACGAATCGACGAAACCATACCACAAGACAGGATGGGGAGATGCTCCCCGACCTACTCTCCGGGAGTCTCCGCTTGGTGGGGACGGGTGGCCAGAAATTCGCGGCGGAATTCGGCGAACCGCCCCTCCTCGATGGCCTGCCGCATGCGCTGCATCAACTCCTGGTAAAAGTGGAGGTTGTGCAGGGTCATCAAGCGGTGGCCCAGGATCTCCTGGTTGCGGAAGAGGTGGCGCAGGTAGGCGCGGCTGTAGTGGCGGCAGGCATCGCAACCGCAGGCGGCGTCCACCGGGCCGGGGTCGTCCTGGAACTGCTGCCGCTTGATGTTGAAGGTTCCGCTCCAGGTGAAGAGCTGGCCGTTGCGGGCGTTGCGGGTGGGCAGGACGCAATCGAACATGTCCACGCCGCGACCCACCGCCTCCACCAGATCCTCCGGCTTGCCCACTCCCATGAGATAGCGGGGTTTATCCACCGGGAGAAATCCCGGGGTGTAGGAGAGGACTTCCGACATCAACGCCTTGGGTTCGCCCACCGAGAGCCCGCCGATGGCGTAGCCTTCTAAATCCATTTCTCGCAGCCGTTCCGCCGAGGAGCGACGCAGGGACTCGATCATCCCCCCCTGGACGATGCCGAAGAGGGCCTGATAGGTCTGCTCGGGATTTCGCGCCGCCTGGCTGCGCTTGGCCCAGCGCAACGAAAGCTCCATGGAGCGGGCCACGTAGTCCGGATCGGCGGGGTAGGGGGTGCATTCGTCCAACTGCATCATGATGTCGGAGCCCAGGGCCTCCTGGACCTGGATGACGATCTCCGGGCTGAGAAACTGGCTGGAGCCGTCGATGTGGGAGCGGAACGCCACCCCCTCCTCGCGGATGGTGCGCAGCGCCCCCAGGCTGAAGACCTGAAATCCCCCCGAGTCGGTGAGGATCGGTCCGGACCAGTTCATGAAACGATGCAATCCCCCCAGTCGGGCGATGCGTTCGTGTCCGGGCCGCAAAAACAGGTGATAGACGTTGCCCAGGATGATCTGGGCCCCGGTGGATTTCACCTCCTGCGGGGTCATGGCTTTCACGGTGGCGGCGGTGCCCACCGGCATGAAGGCGGGGGTCTCCACCGCGCCTCGGGTGGTGGTCACGCGCCCCCGCCGCGCCCCGCTGGGGTCGGTGGAGAGGAGGTCGAAGCGGAATTGGGAAGGAAAGGGGGGCATGGGGGGCGTACTTCCGGTCAAGGCCGACAATGTCGGCAATAGTTTTGACGATTACGGCGTTCATTCAACGATTCAGCATTTTGTCAGTCAGGAAGAGCATCTCTCCACTGAAATGGAATGACCGCCCATTTTTCCTCCTTCCATCGGGCTCTCACTATCGGACTAGGATGCCATGATGGACAAACATTTAGCCTCTTCAGCCTATCTGGGTGGTTTTTGTCGAGCCATTCCATCAAGGAATGTTCCGCCGCCTGGGCTGTCCTCCCAACCAGAATGATGACCTTTAACTTATCCAGTTTGAGAATCAGTTCTTTGGCCTTCTCAACGCCTTCGTCCCGCTCTGTCTTTTTGGTTTTTATCGTGCCATTCCATCCTGGGATCACGTTCCATAGAATGGTTCGTTTGCGGTCAATCCCCGCTTGCTCCATAAAACGGAAGGTTGCTTCCGCTGTTGCGTCGTCGTTATCCCGGCTGATGAAACCTGATCCCGCCTTTCGCCCATTTTTGGCGGAGGCGGCCATGGGACCGGGTTTCTCGAACAGAAAAAGCATGTCGGCATCCACGCCCCCATCCATGGGATCAAAGTAGGGAAATTTAACGTCCGGCTGCTCTCGTCGCAATGTTTCCACGAACTTAGTCAGTAATGAAACATGAGGCAAGGCGATCATCTTCCGCCTTTGCTCAAGAATTTCGAGATATTGTAATGCGCGAGGCACCCTCGGCGCATTATCCATGGTCGATCATCCCGGCTTCACTGGTTCGATGGGTGGATGGAGCGTTGAAGACGGTGATTCCATCCACCATGATGGGCTTGCCGGAAGCCAGGGAGTAAAGGACGTCGGGGCACAGATCAACGCCATTGGGCCAGACGACGGTTCCCAGTTCAGGATCGACCCTGACCTGCCGAAAATAGTCCTCCTCCATCAAGGGAGAGAACATCCCCTCGTAGTCTTGAAGCACATCATCCAGAAACACCTCCCCCCGCAATCCGTCGTCAAAGATCAAGGAGAGTCGACGCTGGGGGAGGGGTTCGGCCTGGGTGATGGCATGACCGAGCATGGGTGGGGTTACTCCAGTGGGGGGATGGGGTGCGATTCATCGTCTATTCCGCACTCCGTGTAATCAACTCAGATTTTCCATCAACCCCAAGATGGCCGACTTACGGGGAAGGGGCGCAAGAACCTGTTCCCCCCCCCCCGGAAAATATCGGCGACGCTCATCTCAAAACGATGAACGTCGCCGACAAGGGCGGCGTGCGGCGCGGATTCCGCGAAAAGCGTTCGGAATCCGCTTGTTTCGTATTGCGCGCTGAAAGACGAGAATAAAACCAAGACCTTGGGGGACAGGGAACTGTCCCCCAATACCCCCTTCACCTTTTTTTGTCCCGCAAGGCCGCTACACTCAAGCTCCGATCTCCCGGGTCAGATCGGAATACCCCAGCAAGGGCAGCATCACCGCGCATTCGGTGCGGAGGATCTTTTTCTGCTCGGCGGACAACTCGTTGGCGGTGGCCAGATTGGCCGCCGGGGTGGGGGTGCGGATGGTGCCCCAGGGATAGACCTCCCGCAGCCGCTCGCCGTTGAACGAGGGGTAGGCGCATTTTTCACTCATGCCATAGCCCATGGCCTCCAGCAGACCCCCCACCGCCTGGTTGGGGTCGGCGGCGAAATCCTCGAAGCGGATGATGTGGAACCGCCCGGCGTACTTCTCCTTGTAGGTCAAGGCCATGTGCTGGCAGAGATTCCACGTCCAGGCGTAGCGCACCGGCCCCAGGGGGAAGGGGCGCTTGATGGTGTCGGAGAAGCCGGAGAAGGGGTTGCGCACCACGTGGATCACCTGGGCGTCGGGGAAGTCCTGGAAAATTTTGTCGGTATCCAGGCACTGCACCGGATTGTAGCCCACCCAGGTATCTTCCTGGCCGGTGCGATTGAAATTTTCCCAGGCCTCGAAGGTGGAACGATAGTAGGCCTCGACAAAGGTGGCCCGGGTGGCGGGCTTGCCCTCGCACACCTTGCGGAAGGCGGCGCGGCGGGCGGTTTCGTCCAGCTTCATGCCGCAATCGCGGAACTTGCTGCGGGAGGGAACCCGCAACAGGGTCTTCATCTCCTCGTCCCAGAACATTTCGTAGGCCTGGTCCGGGGTGACGCCGCCGCTGAACTCGGGCCAACGGTAGCGGATGGGGACGTAGGAGGTGAGAAAATCGTTGCCCGCCCCGGTGCCCACCTGGGACTCGAAGGGATAGACGTAAAACCGGGGATGGCCATCCAACAAACGGTGCATGGTGTTGCCGCCGTTTTCGTACATGGCCGAGATCATGATCAATTTGAATGCGCTCATGGCGAGTCCGGAAGGTTCGAGGAGTGGGGGGATTGGGAGAATGGCGCGGGGGAGGGGGCCTCCCCGAGAAAGTCGGTCAAATCGTCGAGACAGGCCTGGCGCATCGCCCCGACGCCGGGACGAAAGGCCTGATACCACCGGGCGGTGCGTTCGATGGTTCGCCCCACGTTCCACCGGGGACGCCATCCCAGGCGCACCAGGGATTGATCGATGGCCAAACGCAACATGCTCGCCTCGTGGGGGCGGGCCAAGGGATCGGGACGCCACGCGGGCAGCTGGAACAGGGCCTGGAACCGTTCCGCCAATCCCCCCACCGTCACCCACTCGTCCCCCGGATCGGGCGCGAAGTTCCAGCCGTCGCAAAAACGGGCCGCGTCGCGCCCCAGCAGCCGGGCCGCCAGCATCAGATAGCCATGGAGGGGATCCAACACGTGTTGCCAGGGGCGCACCGCCAGGGGGTGGCGCAACACCAGGGGCTCCCCCGCTTCCATGGCCCGCACCAGATCGGGGACGAGGCGGTTTTCCGACCAATCCCCGCCGCCGATGACATTGCCCGCCCGGGCCGAGGCCAAGGCCACCCCGACTCCCGCCGCCAGCCGTTCCGGGGGAAAATAGGAGCGCCGCCAGGCGTGAACCAGCAACTCCGCCGCCCCCTTGCTGACGCTGTAGGGATCGTCGCCCCCCATGGGGTCGCACTCACGATAGCCCCACACCTGCTCCCGGTTGGCGTAACATTTGTCGCTGGTGATGATCACCACGGCGCAGGGTTTTTCCCGCAGTCGCACCGCCTCCAGCAGATTCAGCGTCCCCATGACGTTGGTTTCCACCGTCTCCCGGGGTTCGCGATAGCCCCGCAGCACCAACGGTTGGGCCGCCATGTGAAAAATCACCTGGGGATCGAAGGTCTCCACCGCCTCCCGCAGAGCGGCGAAATCCCGCACGTCGCCGAGGGTATGACGCTCCAGCAGCCCTTCCACCCCGGCGGCGCTGAACAGGTCGGGGGTGGTTTCGGGGGGCAGGGCGAATCCCCCCACCCGCGCCCCCCAATGATGCAGCCACAACGCCAGCCAGGAGCCCTTGAACCCGGTATGACCGGTGATCAACACCCGCCGTCCGGCGAAGGTCGCCGCCAGCTCCGCGCCGCTTCCCGCCGTCGCACCGCCCGCCAGTTCCGCCGCCATGCTCACCACACCTTCCACGGGGCTTCGCCGGAACTCCACATTTTTTGCAACTGCTGATATTCGCGGTAGGTGTCCATGGCGTAGAAAAAGCCCTCGTGACGAAAGGCGTGGAGCTTGCCCTCATCCGCCAGGCGCATCAGCGGCTCTTGTTCCAACACCTGGGCCGGGCCGCCGTCGAGGTAGTCGAAAATTTTCCGGTTGAAGACAAAAAATCCGGCGCTCACCACCCCATGGACCTTGGGCTTCTCTTGAAACCGGGCCACCCGTCCCCCCTCTTCCAACTCCAGCACCCCAAAACGGGAGACGGGAGAGACCGCCGTCACCGTCGCCACCCCGCCATGTCGGCGGTGAAAGTCGGCCAAGGTCGCCAACGGGACGTCGGAGAGGCCGTCGCCGTAAGTGACCATGAAATCCTCGCCGTCGATGTAGGGCTCGATGGCCTTGATCCGCCCGCCAGTCATGGCGTCGTGACCGGTCTCCGCCAGGGTGACCTGGAAATCCTCCTCGTCGTGGGCCCCGTGCAGTTGGATGCGATGACGCTCTCCCAGGGTGATGGTGAAATCCCGGTTCATCGCCTCGTAGTTGAGGAAATACTCCTTGATCATCTCCCCCTTGTACCCCAGGCAGAGGATGAACCGCTTGAAGCCGTGGGCGGCGTACATCTTCATGATATGCCACAGGATGGGACGGCCTCCCACCATGACCATGGGCTTGGGACGGAACTCCGTCTCCTCCCGCAGTCGTGTTCCGTAGCCGCCGCAGAGAATGACCACCTGCATGGGAGATCTCGCTGAAAAAAGAAGGGACGCCGGGAACGACGCCGGAGAGGGGTCGGGAGGATCGAGGGCGGATTGCGCCCTGAACCCGTCTTATTCATGAATTTCTGCTGTAAGCGCACCAGGATCACGCCAGGACTGCGTTGCGCTCGGTCGCCGATCCTCACCGCGCAACGAGCGCGGTTCCGGTCGTCGCCCTTCCCGCGCCTTGTCCTGACGCGCCCTGGACGCTTTCGCGACGAAATTCATGAATAAGACGGGCTGAACGAGGGAGTCTAAACAGCAGGGGCGGATCCGTCAACGTCATCGGCGGCGCGGGGGGCGGGTTTTTCCATCGGGGGATGGGAAAAGGAGGCGGTCAGGGCGATGAGGCCGTTGCACAGGGCGATGAGTCCGAACCAGGCCCCGGGCCCCAGTTGGTCGAGGGTCGGTCCGGCGAGCATGGGGCCGCTCATGGCGCAGACCGCCAGGGCGGTCAACAGTCGGGATTGGGCCGCCACCCGCCGGGAGGGGGTCAGGCGGTCGTTGATCATCGAGACCCCGATGCCATACTGGGGCAGGATCAACCAACCCAGCAGGAAGGCGATGAGATAGAGGGCGGGCAGGGCGGCGGCGGGCTCGGGAAGGATCCCGCCGAGTCCGGCCAGGGCCACCGCCCCCCAGGCGCTCCAGCGCAGCACCGGGCCGCGTCCCCGCAGGTCGGAGAGCCGCCCCATGGGCCAGTTCCCCAATCCTCCGCCCATGAACATCAGGGCGATGAACCAGGCGATGGCCTCGTTGGGCAGTCCCACCCCCAGGGCGTAGACCGTGCCCATGCCAAACAAAATGCTGTAGAGCGCCCCGGACAATCCGGCGGCGATGAAACCCGTCGGCGAGGAGCGGAACAACTCCGCCACGGAAGGAGGGGCGTCGCCGACGTCGAGGGCGGGATGTTCGACGAACTCGGCGGCGGCGGGAATGGGGGGGCGGGAGAGGCTCAAGGGCAGGAGCGCCAGGACGAAGGGGATGCCCGCCCAGAGGAAAATGGCGTCGCTCGTGGGGTCGGCGGCCTCCAGCATGAATTGCCCCATCCCCAGGGCGGAAAATTCGATGGCCAGATAGGCCCCGAAGACTCGTCCCCGGATGGCGTTGCCGCAGCTCAGTTGGATCCAGCTCTCCGCCGCCACCCCGGTGGCGAACATGGCGAATCCCCCGACGATGCGCAATCCCCCCCAGGCGATGGGATGGACCAGCAGACCGTGGAGCAGCACCACCGCTCCCAGGGTCGCCAGGGTGAGGCGCAAGACGGTCAAATGGCTCATGCGCCGGATCAAGACCGGGGCGTACCACGCCCCGCTGATCGCCCCCAGATGAAAACAGGCCAGCACCACGCCGGTAACGGAAGCGGAAAATCCCTCCAGGGTCGCCCGCAGCCCCACCAGGGAGCCATACAACCCGTTGCCCAGCATCATCACGAACAGGGCGAGGAACAGGGGGATCAAACGTGCAATGGTTTCATGCAACATATCTGTTCTCCAAATGAGCCTTGACAGACTTGTCAATCTCCAATCAGCCCGTCTTGTTCCCCCGTTTTTCGGGAGATATGGAAAAACGCCCCCGTCCGTCGGCACTCTTTGCCATAACCCGCTCCATCCCCTCCCTCAACCCCATCCCCCCGGCTTCCTATGTCCGTCGCTCGTCCCGACCCTCCATCCGAACAGACCCGTTGAACATCGGCGTACAAATGGCTACCCTTTCACCCACGGCACCCCCCACCCGCGGTCATCCGATCATCGAACAATAAGATTATACAACAGGTTGCGCGGCGCTCCCACCACCAAATCGGTCAATCCATGAATAAGATGGGTGGAGAGCGACCCGCATGCGTTGCCACGCGAGGGAACCCAGCCATGGGCCTCTCGACCGGATGATCGAAGATCGGAACGTTGCGTGGGCGATGTACGATCCTTGACGACATTTTGCACCGGAGTCTCCCCATGATTTGGGAATTGATCCTCGACGCCCCCACGACCCTGGAGCCCGCCCTTTCCGATCTTCTCGCCACCTGGGACTCCATGGGGGTGGTGGTGGAGGATGCGGGAAGCCAGCCGGTGTTTCAGGCCGGGGGGCAATTCGCCCGTTGCCGGGTGAAGGGCTATTTTGTCGCATCCCTGGACCGGGAGGGGCTGACCGCGGCCCTTCAAGCCCTGGCCCCGGACCCCGACGCCCCCCTGATCCCCCAATGGAACGCCCTGGAGGACAAGGATTGGCGGGAGGCCTGGAAGGAGGGCTACACCGCCATTGAAAGCGGCAAGCGGCTGCTGATCCTCCCCTCCTGGCTGAAACCGCCCAAGGGAAACCGGCGGCGCATCCTGCGCATGGATCCGGAGATGGCCTTCGGCAGCGGAACCCACGAAACCACCCGGGGGTGCCTGGAAGCCCTGGAGCGGTTCGCCGAGGCGGAGCCTCTGGGGCCGATGCTGGACATGGGGACCGGATCCGGCATCCTGGCCATCGGCGCGGCGCTGTTGGGGGCAAAATCGGTCCTGGCCCTGGACAACGATCCGGTGGCGGTGAAAACCTGCCGCCGCAACGCCAAGATCAACCACGTCCACCGGGCCATCCGGGCCAAGCAGCGGGACGCCCCCCCGGCCAAGGCGGAACGGTTCGACGTCGTGGTCGCCAACATCCTGGCCGAGGTGCTGATCCGCCTCGCCCCCGAGCTTGCCGCCGCGCTACGTCCGGGGGGGCGGTTGATCCTGGCCGGCATCCTCCTCGATCAGGCCCCGGAGGTGGAGTCGGCCTACGCCCGCCACGGGCTGACGGGGTGGGAACGCTCTCCCGTCGGCGATTGGATGATCCTCACCGCCCGGCGGGAGAGGGCGAGGAACCGGCGTGGATCGACAATTTCACCGCCCGATGCGCCGCCCGGCGGCGTCGCGCCGATCCTCCCCGCCTCGATGGCGTGACCTTGCGGTCGTGTCGGCGGATTTTTCTTCTGGCGCAGCGATCCTTGGCGCCATAATAACGAGGCGATGTCACAAACATTCGAGATTCCCCACGCTCCGGGGTGACAACCGGGAGGAATCGGCGACATAATTTCCGCCAATGTTTCCCTTTCGTCTGGTTTTCCAGTGGTTGCGAAGGAGCCCGGACGCGCTTTTCCCTTCCCAGAGGTAGCCCATGTTGCCGCATGACGCCCGCTTGACCTCCCACTGGTTCACTCGATTGACCGCGGGGTTGCTGGCGGCTCTTCTCGTCGGCGCTCCCGTATGGGACGCCGCTGCCGCCGCCAAGAAAAAAGCCCCCGCCAAGACCGCTCCCGCCAAGACCGCTCCCGCCAAGAAACGAACCGCCGCCAAGGTGGCCGCAGGAGCCGCCGCGCTGGGAGTCGCCGGAGCCGCCGGGGCCGCCGCCGCTTACGCTCCCCCCGCTCCCGCCGCCGACTATGACAAATCCCTCATCGGGCGCCACGGCTTCGCCGACGGGCAGGTGGGCTTTATCGTGGTGGATCTGGATACCAACCAAGTGGTGCGCTCCCATCGCGCCCATGACTTGTACATTCCGGCCTCGGTTTCCAAGGTGCCCTCGACCCTGGCGGCGCTGCACATCCTCGGTCCGGAATACCGCTTTCTCACCAAGCTCCAGGCCACCGGACCGGTGGTGGACGGCCATTTGCGGGGCGATCTTTATCTGGTGGGCGGCGGCGACCCCTCGCTGCTGTTCAGCGATTTGATGAACATCGCCGCCCGACTTCGCCACCTGGGGGTGCGGGAGGTCGACGGAGGATTCTATTACGACGAATCCCTCATCACTCCCGAACCCCAAATCAGCGAGGAGCAGAACGACGACGAAACCTACAATCAGGGATTGAGCGCCCTGACCCTGGAAGGCAATCGCATCCGTCTCTCCTGGCAGGCGGTCAACAACGCCATTCTCACCACCGAAACCCCGGATCTGGG
>JADGAP010000096.1 GCA_015231965.1 Magnetococcales bacterium
ATTGATCAAACCCCGCCCCCCATCCCGGCATAACTGCCGAATTTAGGATGATCACTCCTTTGTTAACACTCCCCAGACCAAAATCCGGCTTTTCGCCAAAGCTACTAATCCGTACGTTGGTATGCAAACAACAATTTCCGGGGCCTTTGAGAGTTAGTTAGGAAAAATCAACACGATGTGAGATTATTTCAGTCCGGATATTTGTGACCGGCGCTGTAGCACACAGGCTAATTATAACATTATTTAAAGATAACCTCTCTTACATAATAATATTTTACTGGGTATTATACCTCCTAAATAATTCTCTAGATGGATAGGCCTGCTCTAACTTCTTCATCATGTCCCTTCCGACAAAATTCTCAATGGTTATCCTTGTAGCGCCTATCCTGTCCAGCACTAATAACCACACCAGCATTACATCATTAGCCCCAAACCTAAGAAGAAGCTTTGCGGCTATCGCAAAAGATCCAAAGCATAAAAATAGAGGCGCAAGATTGTTTAATTCATGCAAATCATATCGAAACATTCCAATAATTGAGGCAGTAGCCATTACTGGTATCGACACGAGAAGAAACAATATAAGCATAGGAAATACGTCTGTTTGGTATTTAGACATACACAAGAACACCCGCCTGCAAAAACGAGAATTAAATAGTCGGTATGCGGTCGATAATAATTCGCCATCGCGACCAAACAACTGACCAAACAATCTCTCAGCTAGCTTATTTAGTTCATGCACCGACGCCCCCCCAGCCATTCTACCTCCACTTGCAACCGAGAATTTGCCCCAGAGAATATCCGAGAAGAACACAACACATTGCGGTTCGTTGGCAAGGTGTTTCAAACTAGCACCAGTAGCTAAACGAATTGCAAATCGGTTCTCAATATTTTCGTTATTCACCAATTCAGCCATATACTTTGCCACTAGAAATTCGAAAAATGACTTATGCGGAAACCGCAAAGCTCCACTACGAGCAGGATCAGGCACTAATATACCGCAAGCTCTCACATCAGTCTCAACAACTTCGTAAGGATCTTGAGAATCAAGTAAACGTTTCTTCAAAGGCGGTCGTTGAGGCATACCATTAACAATGGCCCCAACCGAAGGAATAGATTCCGGAATTCGATCATATAACATTGTGATGACATCTAGAAATTTTTGACGAGATATTTGATTTTCCAGCCTGTTAACAACCATATAAGCCGCAACCCCATCCATAAAATATGATCTTTCTTCGTTAGACAGCATCATATAATGTCGATTACTGTCTCTAACTTTCTCTTCTTGCCGACGGTAGAGGTGCTGTAAAAACAGCCCTATTACGTGAGCAGAAGTCAAATTCTCCCTATGGTCTTGCAGTTCAGGCATACGCCAGAGAATACATACAAGATAAAGCAACGAAGGCCTAGAAACTATATCAAGGAAAGCCTGATCTTTTTTTGCAAGAGCAACAATTTCTTCTCGCACATCTTGATCTGCCTGACGTAAAGATTCTTCCATTTGCCGGAAGTCGAATGGTACTAGATCCAGACAATGCGTGTAAGGCCCTGCTGCAACCGAGCGACTTACCCCTAATAGATTTCTCAACTCCTTATCGTCAAGAAAAAAATTTGGGCGTCCGGTAAATATTATTTTAGCCTTTGGATAACAAAATTGCCATAAGGAAACAAAATGATTATAACGAGCTTCTGATGCGGACGCCTCTGCCATTTCATCGAATCCTTCTAAAATCAAAAGCAGACGACCTGCTTGATGCAATTTCATTAAGGCCTTGGCCTGAATACCGTAGGAACTCCCCCAGGCTGCCAACAATTCCATAGGAGGTAGCGTAGAGGGGCTTCGTCCTCGTAATTCAATCAACACAGGAAGACGCTTACCCTTTTCTTTTATCAATCTATAAGCAAACATTAGCATCCCAGTGCTTTTACCTTGCCCATATTCTCCAAGTATGGCCAATTGTTTTTGTTCAGATGTGATCAACCAGTTCCTCAAATACCTCTCCATATCACGAGGAGTCTGATTTTGGTCGTCCTCCTCAATAATTCGCCCATCGGTGAAAATATCTTTTATTGTCCACGCCGCATCAGGCAACTTATCTTCCTCAACACGCTTCTTTATTTTTCTAAAATAATTTGAAAAGTCAACAAGATCGTCTAAAAGCATATCTTCAGATAATATTGTCACATCTTTCCCGAAAATATTTTTAACAGTATTACCATTTGCCCCATCCACTACGACAAAGCATTCAACATTGTTATCCTCTCTTCCGAGAACTCGATATATATATCTCTCGAATCTCCGCAAGGCGTCATCACTATATTTTTGCAAAAGACACAGCAACACAACTGGTTGGTTAGTATGGATATTTTCTCCAACCCAGCAAGACTCCTCTTCATGCCAGGATTCGAGCGCGTTAAATCGAATGCTAGGATGTTTCAGTTCTATTAATTCCCGAATATGCTGATGCCATGCTTGATTTAAAGATGGAATGGGAAGCGGAGGTGGCGATGGTGGCGTGGGAACCTGAGAATCCGGCAATGGTGGAATCAATTTAACCAAGCGTTTAAATTCATTTATTCCCTCAAATACTAGTAAATCGGATGGATTCTGGCTCATGTTTCCATCCCACCGCTTGAATGGTTCATAAAATAATCTCATGGCAAATCCAGAAAAAATGAGTATTAGTACCTTATCAGACGTCCCCAACTCAAATTGCATTGATGGCACTGAACCTGTAGAAGAAATTATCTTTTCAATAATTTCAAAAGGGTTATCGCTAAAAGCTAAACGCAACGCAGAAATTGCAATCATGACCTGGGCGGATAACGCCGCAAAAGCATATCTTGATTTCGTATATAAGCTTTTCCTAATGTGAATATAGCCAATATATGCAAATGAGATCAAAAGCATTAATAACAAGACGGCATTTATCCAGTACCAAACAAATTCTTGCATTTAGCCCTCTCCGTCAAAAAGCAGAAAGTTTCAACGTTGGAAGTAAGGCAGATGGAAAGATTACAAATATCACCCACTCTCCATCAGGATTTAAACCCTACTAGAAACGTATATCCATTACAAGCCGTTTTCATCGGGCGAGTGGTAAGTTCCCTCTCGCAATTACTCGTCCGCGTCCGCCCGGATCGCCTTGGGGCTCTTTTTGGGCGCCGGGGCGGGGGGCTTGAGCAGGGCGGCGGCCTTGGGTTGGGGGGATGGGGCCGGTTTGGCGATCTTCGGCCCGGGGCCGGGCTTGGGGGATTTTTTCCCGGGGGATTTGGCCTGGGCGGATGTTTCTCCGGCGTCGTCCGGCTCCTCCGGGGGATAGACCTCCGCCGCCGGACCCTCCTTGCCGACGCTCACCACGTGGAAGCTGTTCCAGCGCAACACCCGCTGGGCCACCCGCAGCACGTCCGCCTGGGTGACGGCCATCACCTTGTCCTTCCAGGTGGAGAGATAATCCTCCCCCAGGTCGTAAAGCATGACGTTGGTCCACAGCCCCGCCAGCTTGGCCAGACCATCCAACTCCAGGGGGAAGGAGCCGGTCAACTCCCGCTTGCAATCCTCCAACTCTTCCGCCGTCACCCCCTCCCGGGCCATGCGTTCGATCTCCCAGCGCATCAGCCCCAGGGCCTCGCCGGCGGTGGCGGTTTTGGTGCTGGTCGCCACCACCAACACCCCACCCGCCCGCAGCGGCGAGGGCCGGGTGTAGACCCCGTAGGTCAATCCGCGCTTGGTGCGCAACTCCTGGGTCAGGCGGCTGGAAAATCCCCCGCCCCCCAGCAGATGGTTCATCACCAGGGAGGGAAAGGCGTCGGGGTCGCCATGGGCCATGCCGGTGGAGAGCCCCAGGCGAAAGACGGTCTGGGAACCCTCCCCGGGAATATGCTCCCGGATCCCCTTTTTACTCACAGGAGCGGCGGGAACCGCGACGACGCTCCCCTTGGAACCGCTCAAGCCCTCCAGATGGCGGGCGGTCAACGCCTTCAACTGCTGGAGGGAGAGATCCCCAGCCACCGAAAGCACCGCCCCCGGGGCGCGGACCACCTGTTGGTGGAAAGAGCGAAAATCCCCCACCGTAAGCCCTTTGACGCTCTCCGGCGTCCCCTTGGGGGCGTGACCGTAGGCGTGGCGGGAGAAAACCCGCTTGAACAGGGCCAGGGACGCCACATGCTCCGGCTGCTCCTTCTCCTTGAGCAGCCCCGCCAAGTGGATCCGTTTGATCCGCTCCCAATCGCTTTCGTCGAAGCGGGGACGCAGCAGCACGTCGGAAAAGAGGGCGAAAGCCTCCTCCAGATGTTCGCTCAACGATTGGACGCTGGCCCGCAGATCGTCCCGCCCGGCGCTGACCTTGATCTCCAGGCCGTAAAAAGCCTGCCGCTCCTGAAACGCCCGGTAGGGACGATCCCCCGCCGCCTCGGCCATCATCTGGGCGGTGAGGTAGGCCATCCCCTCCTTGCCGGGGGGATCGAAGGCGCTGCCGCCGCCGGGAACCCCGTAGCTGATCACCGCCATGGGGTTGGCGCGACTCTCGACCAGAACCACCTTCATGCCATGGGGCGTGACGAAATGGCAGGGTCGGGTGGGCAGACAGGCGGCGGACGCCTCCTCGACCTCCCCCCCGCCGGGGGCAGCGCACCCCGCCAGCAGCGCCCCGACCAGCAGCAGCGCCGCCCAACGTCGCCGATGGTCCAAGCCCATCGATCCCGTCATGGGGAGATTCATGGCGTCGCCTCCCGCTTGTCGAGGCTTGCGGCGGGGGTCGGGGTTTCCGTCTTGGTCGGGGCGTCCGACTTGGCCACGTCTTCCGCCTTGGTCGCCTCCCCCTTCCCGGCCTCGGCACCGGGGCGCATCACCCCCACCGTCACCCCATGGGGCGGGAGATAACGTTGGGCGACCTGTCGCACCTGCTCGGGAGTGACCGCCCGAATGTGGTCGTCATAACGCTCCAGCAGCCGCCAATCGGCCCCCGACAGGGTGACGTGACCGATGATCCAGCCGATTTGATGCACCGAATCCCGCAAAAAAATTTGCGCGGCGATGATCTGGTTCTTGGCCCGCTGCAACTCCCCCTCGTCCACCGGCTCCCGGGCCATAAGGGCGACCTCGGCGAAAATCCGCTTCTCCACCTCCGGAATGGCGGCCTCATCCTTGGGAGTGGCGGAGAGCATCAGCAACCCCCGATCCCGGCCCACGCCACCATAGGAGGCCCCCACTCCCACCGCCGTTTTGGACTCCTCCACCAAACTCCGGGAGAGGCGGCTGATACTCCCATCCCCCAAAATCGTCACCATCACATCCAACGCCGCAATATCCTCCAGAGCCGAGGGATCGGCCACCGAGGGGGCCTTCCAGGCGGCCAGCCAACTGGGGGTCTTGGCCTTTTTGTCGCGAATCTCCAGGCGGCGCTCCGCCCCCTGCTCCGGTTCGGCGGCAATGGGGGGATGATCCAACGCGGGGTTGCGGGGCAACGGGCCGAAATAACGGCGGGCCAACTCTTCTCCCTGGGCGAACTCCACATCCCCCACCACCACCAGCACCGCATTGTTGGGGGCGTACCAGCGATCATACCAGTCCCGCAAATCCCCCACCGTCAACTCTTGCAGGTCGCTCATCCAGCCGATGACCGGGCGTCCGTAGGGGTGCCGGGAAAAGGCGGCGGAATAGAACTCCTCGTAAAGCCGCGCCGAGGGGTTGGAGTCGATGCGCTGCCGCCGCTCCTCCCGCACCACGTCGTTTTCCGAACGAAATTCCCGAGGGTCCAACAACAGATTGCGCATCCGGTCGGCCTCCAGACGGAAGGCCAGTTCCAGACGATCGGAGGCCAGCTTGAGAAAATACATGGTGAAGTCGTGGGCGGTGACGGCGTTCTCCTCCGCTCCCTCCCGGGCGACGATTTTGTTGTACTCGCCGGGACCGATCTCCTCGGTGCCGCGAAACATCATATGCTCCAGCATGTGGGCCAGGCCGGTCTTGCCCGACGCCTCCTCCATGGCCCCCACCTTGTACCACACCTGAAACACCGCCACCGGGGCCTTGGGCTCTCGCACCAGGATCACCCGCATGCCGTTGTCCAGGGTGAAATCCCGCGCCTCCCAGGAGGCCGCCTCGCCGCCGCCGGACCAGAGCAGCGCCGCCCCCCAGAGCCAAACCCCCGCCTTCCACGATCCAGGACGCCGTTTCACCGCATCCTCCGGTCGTTCCCGTCTTTCCATCCAGCCTGCCGGAAAAAAAGGCCTCCCGAACTCACTTGCGCCCCTTCTTGGGTTCGCCGGAGCCCTCCTTGGCCCCGCCCGCCGCGCCGGGAGGCTGACCGGACGACCCCATCCATTCGGGAAGCTTCTCCTTCTGGTTGCGGGTCAAGGGGGCCGTCGGCTGGGGTGCCGGGGTGTTGAACAAGATGGACGAGGCGGTGCCGCCGGGAGTTCCGCCCCGGTACGTTTGGGATTGATCCGCCGGATTGGCGGGATCGGGCAGCACCTCCAGATCCGGGGGAACCTCCAGCGGCTCATAGGTGTGAACCCGGCTGGGATCCAGACGGTTCTCCTCCCAGGGCATCTTGAAATTGGTGGAGCAACCCGCCAGCAGCAGGCAGGCTGCCGCCAGCAAGGGGGCCGTCAAACGACGGGGAGTGGCGATGGTCATGAGGTCAACTCCTCCTTCACGTGCTTCGAGTCCCTGGCCTGGACGAAGGCGTCCCACATCATCAGCCCGATGCCGACGGTGATGGCGCAATCGGCGATATTGAACACCGGCCAATCGAAATTGTGCCAGTGGACATGGATAAAGTCCACCACCGCCCCCCGAAAGATGCGGTCGATGACGTTGCCCACCGCCCCGGAGAGGACCAACCCCAAACCCACGGCGTTGAGTCGGTCGGTGACCTGGCGCAACAGCCAGATCATCCCCCCGGAGGCGACCACCGCGATGGTGATGAGCATCCCCTCCCGCCACGGCGACGGCAGATTGACGAAGAGGCTGAACGCCGCCCCCTTGTTGTGCATCAGGATGAAATCGAACATCCCGGGAATAATGATCACCACTTTGTGCGACAACACCTCGATCGCCCACCATTTCGTGAGGTGATCCAGGAGCAGTCCCGCCAGCGCCACCCACAATCCCAGTCGCAGCACGATCACCCCCCTGGCGTCGGCGCGGCAAGGGCGAGAACCACGTCGCGGCAGCGGGGACAAAGTTCGGGGTGGTCCTCATGACGACCGACGTTCTCGTCCCAATTCCAGCAGCGCAGGCATTTTCGCCCCGCCGCCCGCCCGGTGACGACGGTCAATCCAGCCACCTCCAGCGAAGCCTGCCCCCCCTCGGGGGCCGACGCCAACGGCAGCACCGTCGCCTGTCCCACGATCATCAGCTTGGCCGGATCGGCGAAACTTTCCAGAAAGGATTGCAACTCCGGCTCGACGTAAAAGGCCAGGGTCGCTTCCATGAAGGAGCCCACCTTTTTCTCGGCGCGATCCTTTTCCAGCAGTCGGTAGGCCTCTGCGCGAATTTTACGCAGCCGGTCCCACCGTTTTTCCAACTCCGGCTGACGCCATTCGGGGTGGGGCTTGGGAAAGGCGGCCAGATGGACCGAATCCTCCCGGGGGGAGCGGCTGGCCATCTCCCGCCACACCTCCTCGGCGGTGAAGGAGAGGATGGGGGCCATCAGCCGCACCAGGGATTCCAGCAGCTGGTTCAGCACCGTCTGCGCCCCCCGGCGGGAGGCGGAATCGGCCCCGTCGCAGTAAAGCCGATCCTTCAGCACGTCGAGATAGAACGCCCCCAGATCCACCGAGCAAAAATAGTGCAACTCCTGGTAAACACGATGGAAAGCAAAAGCCTCGTAGGCCTGCTCCACCCGCTCGACGAGATGGGCCAGCCGGTCCAGCGCCCAGCGGTCGATCTCCCGCAACCCGGACGTCTCCACGGCGTGTTGCGCGGGGTCGAAATCGAAGAGATTGCTCAACAAAAAGCGCAGGGTGTTGCGGATCCGGCGATAGGCGTCGGCCAGCCCCTTGAGAATTTCGTCGGAGAGGCGGATGTCCCCGGAGTAGTCCTCCGCCGTCACCCACAACCGCAGGATGTCGGCCCCGTACTGCTCGATCACCTTTTCCGGGGCGATGACGTTGCCCAGGGACTTGGACATTTTCCGTCCCTTGCCGTCCACCACGAAGCCGTGGGTCAACACCGCTTTGTAGGGGGCCTGACCATGACCACCCACCGCCGCCAGCAGGCTGGAGTGGAACCATCCCCGATGCTGATCCGACCCTTCCAGGTAGAGGTCGGCGGGCCAGGCCAGATCCGCCCGCCGCTTCAGCACCGCCGCGTGGGTCACGCCGGAGTCGAACCAGACATCGAGGATGTCCCGCTCCTTGCGGAAGGCGACGCCGCCGCACTTGGGGCAGGCGAATCCGGCGGGAAGGAACTCCGTCGCCTCTCGCCGGAACCAGACGTCGGCCCCCTCGCTCTCCATGGCCTGGGCCACCCGCTCGATCACCCCGGCGTCGGTGACGTTTTCGCCGCACCCCTCGCAGGTGATGACGGTGATGGGCACGCCCCACGCCCGTTGCCGCGACACGCACCAGTCGGGCCGCTTGGCCACCATGTTGTAAATCCGGTCGATGCCCCACTCCGGAATCCAGCGGGTGGCCTGGATCGCCTCCAGGGACTTCTCCCGCAAACCGTTGGCCTCCATGGAGATGAACCATTGGGGGGTGGCCCGGGTGATCACCGGCTTGTGGCAGCGCCAGCAGTGGGGATAGCTGTGGGTCAGCTTGCGTTCCGCCAGCAGCCGCCCCTCCCGCCGCAGCAGTTCCACCACCGCGACATTGGCTTGATTGACGTTCATCCCCTCGACGTGGGGGGTTCCCTCGACAAAGCGGCCATAATCATCCACCGGATTGAACACCGGCAGGCCGTAGCCCCTCCCGGTAACGTAGTCCTCGTAGCCATGACCGGGGGCGGTGTGGACGCACCCCGTGCCCGCTTCCAAGGTCACGTGCCCCCCCAGCACGATGGGGGCGTACTGCTCCAGGTAGGGATGGGTGAATTTTTTCCCCTCCAGGGCCTGCCCGGGAAAGCGGGCCAGCACCGTCGCCTGATCGCGAGGCAGGCCGATGGCGTCGGCGGTGGACTCCCACAACCCCTCGGCCAGGATCAACACCTCGCCGGGACGGAGATTTTCCGCCCCCTCGCTCTCGGCCCGCAACGCCACGTAGGTCAACGTCGGGTTGAGGCAGACCGCCAGATTGCCGGGGATGGTCCACGGCGTGGTGGTCCAGATGACCACCGAAAGATTTTCCTTGGCCACCCCCGCCAATTCGGGAACCGCATCGTTCAGGGACTCTTCCGCCGCCAGGGGAAATTTGATGTAGACCGTGGTGGAGACGTGATCTTCGTACTCCACCTCCGCCTCGGCCAGGGCGGTGACATCGTGCCAGCACCAGTAGACCGGCTTGTTGCCGCGAAACAGCCCGCCGTTGAGCAGAAACCGCCCCAGTTCCCGCACCGTGTCCGCCTCGAAGCGGTAATCCATGGTGAGGTAAGGGTTTTCCCAGTCCCCCACCACCCCCAGGCGGATGAACTCTTTTTTCTGAAGTTCCAGCCAATGGGTGGCAAACTCGCGGCAGGCCTGACGAAATGCCGTGGGATCGGAGCCGCCCTTGCCCTTGTCCTGCTTCTTGAACTCTTTTTCCGCCATCAGTTCGATGGGCAGGCCATGGCAGTCCCAGCCGGGGACGTAGTTGGCGTCGAACCCCGTCATCTGCCGGGATTTGACGATGACATCCTTCAGCACCTTGTTGATGGCGTGGCCCATGTGAATGTGGCCGTTGGCGTAAGGGGGGCCGTCGTGCAGGATGTACCGGGGACGCCCCGCCGAGACCTCCCGCAGCCGTCGGTAAAGCTCCAGGGAACCCCAGTACTCCAGAAGGGCGGGTTCCCGCTTGGGCAGTTCCGCCCGCATGGGAAAGCCGGTCTGGGGCAGCAGTACGGTCTCCTTGTAATCCACGGCGCGCCACTCCCTTTGCTTTACCTCAAAGAATTGACATCCAACGAACCCAACGACGCGGACCCCAGAGCCCGTTCCAGACTCAAAATCTCCCGGGCGATTTGCACGTCCAGGGTGATTTGCCGCACCAGCGCCCCGGGGTCGGGAAAACGCTGCTCCTCCCGCAGGAAGGCGATGAAGCGCAAGCGCAACACCCGGCGATAGATCGTCTCGCAAGGGGCGAGAAAGTGGACCTCCAGATGGAGCCCCTCGTGACCGAAGGTGGGGTTGATCCCCAAATTGGCCACTCCGGGCAGCCACTCCCCCTCTTCATCCCCCAGCGGATCCTCCCCCACCCGGCCCAACACCGCGTAGACCCCCGGCGGCGGATGGAGCCGCTCCCCCAGATCCAGATTGGCGGTGGGAAACCCCAGGGAGCGCCCCCGCTGTCGGCCAGGGATCACCCGCCCCTCCAACTCGAAGGGATGGCCCATCAGCCGTTCCGCCAGGGCGAAATCCCGCGTCTGCACCGCCTCCCGCACCCAGGTGGAGGAGATCACCCGCCCGGCTTCCCCCATCCGCGCCGCAGGTTCCACCACCACGCGAAACCCATGCTCCCGGCCCAGCCGTTCCAACAATTCGGGGTCGCCCTTGCCGCCGGCCCCGAAACGAAAGTCCCACCCCACCACCACCGCCTTCGCCGCCAGCCCCCCTTCCGACGACGACAGATAACGCCTCACGAACGCCTCCGCCGTCATCCGCGAAAGTTCCCGGGTGAAGCGGACGATGAACAGCCCGTCCACGCCGTGGTGTTCCATCCATCGGGCCTTGCCTCGCACGCAGGTGATGCGGGCCGGGGCGTCGTCGGGGCGCAGCAGCCGCCGAGGATGGGGCTCGAAGGTCATGGCCAGGGTCGGCCCGCCCATCTCCCGCGCCGCCGCCCGCACCGTGGTGAAAAGCGCCTGATGCCCCAAATGGACGCCGTCGAAACTGCCGACGGCCACCACCCCTCCGCGAAAGGAGTCCGGCAGGTTGCGCAATCCGCGAATGATGTACATGACGCCTTTCGCCCTTCATCTTTCCACCGGTTCGGCGGTCTTCCCTCGGGATGAGCCTTCCTCCCGGCGTAAAATTGATCATTTTCTCCTTTTGCGCCGCAAAACGCCAAGGATTTCCCGCACCCCCCCCGCCATCTTTACCTTCTCGGCATCCTCCTTTTGGGTCGCTTTCGCCGGACACTCCCCCCATCCTCCGCGCCGCCGCCCCCGGCGCCGGTTTCCCGCCGTCGGGGAATCTGCTACAAGGAGGGGTTGCCAATCTCTTTTGACTTTCGCCGTGGAGAACATCCGCCATGTTGAGCGCCATGCGCCTGGTGGCCAAGTCGTGGGCCAGCAAGATTCTTTTCTCCTTTCTGGCCCTGACCTTCGTCGTCTGGGGGGTGGGAGACTACGTCAATCGCCAGGAGACCACTCCCCTGATCCTGGTGGGCTCCGGTGAAATCACCACCACCGAGTTCGCCCGGGCCTACGAGGACGACCTGGAACAGTTGCGCCGCCGCGCCAAAAAGAGCCTCGACAAGGAGACCGCCGAAAAGCTGGGGCTCAAGCAGCGCACGGTGGACATCTTGATCAATCGCCAACTGATCCACCAGGCGGCCCGAGAGCTGCGGTTGGCCGTTTCCGCCGAATTTTTGCAGCGGGTCATCGCCACCGATCCCAACTTCAGCCGCAACGGGGCCTTCGATCCCCAGCTTTACGAGGCGTTGTTGCGGCAAAATCACCTGAATCCCGCCGATTACGAAGCCCGCATGGTCCACGACCTGCGCATGGCCCAGTTGGAAAAGGGGATCAAGCGGGCCGCCTCCGCCCCGTCGCTGCTGGTGGAGGACCTCTTCCGGCTGGAGAACGAGCGCCGTTCCGCCTCCCTGCTCACCCTGGATCCCGCCCAACTGGAGGGGGAGGTCAAGGTGACGGAGGAGGCGCTGCAAAAGCGGCTGGAAGAGCAGCCGGAGTCCTACGCCACCCCGGTTCGGGCCAAGTTGCGCTACGTGGTGCTGGACAATGAGAGCGTCCGCGCCGACGTGATCATCACCCCGGAAGAGATCAAGGCCTATTACGACGAACACGCCGCCGACTACGCCGGCAGCGAAACCCGCCGGGCGCGGCACATCCTGGCCAAGGTGGACGATCCCCAGCAAGAGGGTGCCGCCCGGGAAAAAATCGCCCAGGCCCAGGCCCGGCTGAAAAAGGGCGACTCCTTCGCCGAGGTGGCCAAGGCCCTCTCCGACGACCCTTCCGCCGCCGCCGGGGGCGATTTGGGCGAGTTCGGCCGGGGAGCCATGGTTCCGGAGTTCGAGGCGGCGGCGTTCACCCTGGCGGAAGGCGTGGTCTCCGAGCCGGTGCGCAGCGAATTCGGTTTCCACCTGATTTTTGTGGAAAAGATCGTGGCGGCCAAAACGCGCTCCGTGGACGAGGCGACGGAGGAGATCAAGGCCCGGATCTTCGAGGAGAAGGCCCTGGAGTTGGTCTATCAACGCTCCACCGCGCTGGAGGATCAGTTGTTCTCCTCGGGGGATATGCAGGGCATCGCCAAGGAGTCCAACCTGCGTTACCGGGAAACCGGCTGGTTGACCCGGGACGAAGCGGCCCAGAGCCCCCAAGGCATCGAATCCGACCCCAAATTTTTGGAGATCGCCTTCTCCACCAAGAGCGGCGAGCGTAGCGCCCTCACCGAGCTGCCCGACGGTCGCTTTTTCGTCGTCCAAGTGGACGAGCGGGAGGAGTCCCGGCCCCAAACCCTGGCGGAGGCCCGGCCCGTCCTGGAAAAACACGCCCGCCAGGCGTTGGCCCGTCAGGAGGCGACCAAAATCCTGCAAGAGGCCCTCGCCGCCCTGAAGCAGGGCGAAGTCTGGGAAACGGCGGCCAAGCGGCATGGCAAGATCAAGATGGAAAAATTGGAACCCTTCCGCTTCGGCGACACCCAAAACAAGGTAGACCCGGCGGTGCAGGAGGCGGTATTCAAGTTGCGTTCCGCCGCCCCGCTCCACGGTCAGACGCTGGAGACCCGGACCGGACTCGCCCTGGCCCGCCTGGACGCGGTCCATCCGGCGGACCTGGCCGAACTGGAGAAGAATCGCGCCCAGTGGCAAAAGGAAGTGGGGGAGATGCTGGGCGAGGAGCGGTTCGCCGCCGTCTTGCAGGAGATGCGGAACCAAACCCGGATCACCATCGACCAAGAACGGTTGAAGAAAATGTAATCAGGGGCCTCCCATGGAAACCCTCGGCAAAAAATATATCGCCATTCCCGTCGTCGAAGCGGCCTCCCGACGGGTGGCGGGGGGCTTTTGCAGCACCCAGGACGCGGTCTCCGCCGACGAACTGGCGGCGCTCCAGGAGATTCGCCGCATCCGCGACGAGATCGGGCGGATCAAAACCCGCCTCGACGCCCCGCCAGACGCCCAGGACGCCACGGAATCCCACCGGGAGGCGCTGCGCGAACAGTTGGAAGCGTTGCGGGATGAGGGAAAAATGTGGTCCCTCATTCGGGAGGAGGCCAACCGGGCCAAGCACCGCGCCCTGGGCCACGTCACCCTGCCACTGGATGATCCGGGGATGTTCCAGCATCACTGATCCATGACGCCGGCAGCCTGTCGGATTCAGACTCCCCCCATCATGCAACCCATCGATTATTATAGTCGTTACAATTGAAATTTGGACATCAAGTCAAGCCGCGTCTGGGTGTGCAACCAACTCCCCCACGACGAAACCGTCATTCCCGCGAAAGCGGGAA
>JADGAP010000097.1 GCA_015231965.1 Magnetococcales bacterium
TGACGTTTTCGTGGTTGGGGAGTTGGTTGCATAACCCAGGCGCCGCTTGACGATAGGTGCAATTTTCAGATGGAATTACTATAAAAACTTAGGGGCATCCCCCCCACCCCACGTTTGTAGGACTAAACGGCGCTGGTTGTCAAGCCGCCCCCACTTTTCCCCCCCTCATGGCGAGGGGGAGAACAACCCGACTCACGCCGCCGGGGAATGCTCCTTGAGCCACTCCCGCAGGGCGTCGTTCATCCGCGTCTGCCACCCCTTGCCGCCCGCCCGGAAGGCCTCAAGAACGGCGGCGTCAAAGCGCACCGTGGTGGAGACCTTCTTGCCGCCGGGGGGGCGGCCCTTGCGCAACGCGGCGCGAAAGGCAGCCTTGCCCTCTTCCGGCGAAACCGCGCGTTCGCCAATCGACCAGACGGCGTCCGGTCGATCCATCTCTTTCCCGGTCAACTCCGGCGCGTCGTCGGGGGGGCGGCCCCGCCGGACCAGCTTGCCGCCTTCACGCACCTCGGCGGCCTCGAACATCGCGTCGGTCCACTCCGGAAGCTCTTCGTACTCTTCCGGTTGGATGATGTGGGCGTCAACCTTGGACCAGTCTGTCCCGGAAGCGGGCGATTTCCCGTTCATTGGCTTTCCTCATCGAAAAAACGTGGCGGGCGTCGCCGCGCTGAACGTATCCGACCACCATCATGCGCCCGTTCAACTCGCCAAAACACATGATTCGGCGCTCCCCGTAGTCTTGGCGCGTATCCTCGATTTCGTGGATGCGCCCCGCAAACACCAAAGCGGCGCTCTCAAAATCCAACCCCCGTTCGGCCAGGGTTTTGTCACGTTTGGCGGGGTCGAAGGTGAGCTTCATGGATTTTATCGTAGTAACACGGATCGGAGAATGCAATGGCGAAATGCCGAGGCGGCACCCCCAGGAGGATCGACGAGAAAGAAAAAATAAAAAACTTCCCGCGAAAACAACTCTCCGCCCATCCTTGGCCCCCCGCCAAGCGAAGCCGCTCCCATCCGGGGCGAGTGGGGGGGGTAATGGCCCGACTCAAGCCGCCAGGGGGTGAACCTTCACCTCGTAGATCAACCCCAGGGCGACGATGTCGATGTTCATCTCGGGATCGACGATCGTCGCCAAGGCGCGCCAAACCGCCGCTTCCACCTTCGGGATATCGATCATGGCCTGACCTTTCGTCATCCATCCATCGCGGCGCGCCGCTATTCGGTGCAGACCGTGGAAGGGTCGCTGTGGAGGGCGGCGTGGAGAATATGCCACGCCAGATTGGCGCACTTGATCCGCATCGGCGACTCCCGCACCCCGGAGAGAATTTCCAGCTTGAGCGGAATCCCCGGCGGGAGGGCAGCCTCCCCCTCCCCGGTCCCGTGAAACAGCTCCCCCATTTGCTCGATCAGCCCCTCCGCCTCGTCGAGGGAGAGCCCTTCCGCCGCCTCGGTCATCAGCGAGGCCGAGGCCACCGACAGGGCGCACCCCACCCCCTCGAAACCGGCGCGGCGGATCACCCCGGATGCCACCTCCAAATGCAGGGTGAACTCGTCGCCACAGACAGGATTGAAGCCATACCCCCGATGGTTGGCCCCGGGGGGAATCTCCATGTAATGGTAGGGATGGCGGTTGTGGTCGAGGATCACCTCCTCGTAGAACTCCCGATCGATGGTCATGGCGACGCCCTCCAGGCGTTGAAACGCTGTTTCATCCAGTCGCGCAACGGTTCCGGCTCCCCCCGGTTCAAGACGTCGCCGACAAAGGCCTCCACCAGCAGGGCGAGGGCGGTCTGGCCATCCAACCCCCGGCTGCGCAGGTAAAACAGGGCCTCCTCGTCGGGACTGCCCACCGTCGCCCCATGGACGCATTGCACGTCGTCGGCGTGGATCTCCAACTGGGGCTTGGCGTCGATTTCGGCCTCCGGCGACAACAGCATATTCCGCGTCGTCTGCCCCGAGACGATCTCCCGCACCCCCGGGGCGACCCACACCCGACCATTGAAAATGCCCCGACCATGACCGTCGGCCAAGCCGCGAAACTCCTGATGGGAGGTGGTGGACGAAGCGGCGTGGCGCACGTTCAGGTGAAAATCCACCTGCTGATGGGCCGTGGCGGCCAGAAGCCCGTGCAAGCGGCACTCCGCCCCCGGTTCGCTCAAGTTCACCTCCACCTCCTGGCGAGTCAACCGCCCCCCCAGGGCGAACAGCCCGGCCTCCAAAACACTGTCGGCGGCCTGGGTGACGCGCATCGAGCCGATGTGACGGGCGTGGGGGCCTCCATCCAACCAGAGTTGATAGTCGAGATGAGCCCCCCGCTCCAACAGCAGCGTGGTCCAGGCGTTGGTGAAGTGGGCGGAACGTCCCAGGGAGAGATGGGTCTCCACCACCCGGGCGCGGCAACCGGCCTCCACCATCAACAAATTGCGGGGCTGGATCAGCAGCGGCTCCAGGCTTTCGCTGTTGAGAAAAAGCAACTGCACCGTCCACTCCGGATCCAACTCCGGCCCCAACTGGACAAACGCCCCATCCTGCCACATCGCCCGGTTGAGTTCGGTGAAGCCGTGGTCGGGTTGCGCCTCCTCGTTGCTGAAGGCGGGCAGCAATTCCGCCGGATCCGCCGCCATCCTCCGGGCCATTCCCCCCATGCGCACCCCCCTGGGCAGAGCGCTCCCAGCGGAGAGGGTGGGGGCGAACCATCCATTGACGAACACCAGATGCGCCCCCTCCCCCCGGTTCAGCAGCAGGGGATCCAGATCCTCCGGATCCAGGCCGATACAGGAGGGTTCGCTCAAGATGAAGGGCTCCTCCGTCACCGGGGCGAGAACGTCGTACTTCCACGCCTCCATGCGACGGGTGGGAAACCCCGCGACCACGAACCGATCCATGGCCCCGGCCCGATCCCGACGCAACCAGGGGGGAGGACGACGGGCCTCCCGCTCCGCATGGTCCTGGAATTGGCCAACATAGGAATCCTGAACCTCGGTCGCGTTCATGCCGCCTCCTCCATCAACCAACCGTATCCCCGCCGTTCCAGCTCCCGGGCCAGGTCGCTCCCTCCGGAGAGGACGATGCGCCCCTCGATCATCACGTGGACCCGATCCGGGACCACCCAATCCAGCATGCGTTGATGATGGGTCACCAGCAGGATGGCCCGATCCGGCCCGCGCAACGCCTGGATCCCCTGGGAGACCCGGGCCAGGGCGTCGATGTCCAGGCCGGAGTCCATTTCGTCCAGCAGCGCCAGACGGGGGGTGAGGGTGGCCATTTGCAGCAGTTCGTTCTGTTTTTTCTCGCCGCCGGAAAACCCCGCGTTCACCGAGCGGGACAAGATCGACTCCTCCAACCCGATGGAACGGGTGGCGCGGAGGATCCGCTCCCGGCAGTCGGAGGCGTCCAGTTCCGCCTCGCCGCGCCGCCGCCGCAAGGCGTTGAGCGCGGTCTTGAGAAAAAGCTGTTGGCTCACCCCGGGAATTTCCACCGGATGTTGAAACCCCAGAAACACCCCCGCCCCGGCCCGCTGCTCCGGCTCCATGGCCAGCAGATCGACCCCGTCCAGGGTCGCCCGGCCCGCCGTGACGCGATACCCGGGGCGTCCGGCCAGCACGTGAACCAAGGTGCTTTTGCCGGAACCGTTGGGCCCCATGAGGGCGTGAACCTCGCCGGGCCGGAGGGTCAACTCCACCCCGCGCAAAATGGGCCGATCCCCCACCGCCGCGTGCAATCCCTCGACGTTCAACATGACGACCTCCCCCAATGGATGGTTCAGCCGACGCTTCCTTCCAGCGTCACCGCCAACAATTTCCGGGCCTCCACGGCAAACTCCATGGGCAGCTCCCGCAGCACCTCGGCGCAGAAGCCGTGGACGATCAACGCCACCGCCTCCTCGGCGAGCAACCCCCGCTGTCGCGCGTAAAACAGTTGATCCTCGCCAATACGGGAGGTGGTGGCTTCGTGTTCCACCCGGGCGGAGGCGTTCTTGACTTCGATGTAGGGATAGGTATGGGCCGAGCAGGAACCGCCCAGCAGCAGCGAGTCGCACCGGCTGTGGTTGCGGGCGTGGTCGGCGGCGGCGTTGATCTTGACCAACCCCCGATAGGCGTTGTGGCCATGTCCCGCCGAAATCCCCTTGGAGAGGATGGAACTGCGGGTGTTGGCCCCGAGGTGGATCATCTTGGTTCCGGTATCCGCCTGTTGATGATGATGGGTCACCGCCACCGAGTTGAAGCGACCTTCCGACCCCTCCCCCAGCAGGATGACGCTGGGATATTTCCAGGTGATGGCCGATCCCGTCTCCACCTGGGTCCAGGAGATGCGGGAGCGCGCCCCCCGGCAGACCCCCCGCTTGGTGACGAAGTTGTAGATCCCCCCTCGCCCCTCCTCGTCGCCGGGATACCAGTTTTGCACCGTGGCGTATTGAATCTCCGCCCCCTCCAAGGCCACCAGCTCCACCACGGCAGCGTGAAGTTGATGGTTGTCCCGCATCGGGGCGGTGCATCCTTCCAGATACGAAACGTAACTGTCCCGGTCGGCGATGATCAGGGTGCGCTCGAACTGACCGGTGCGGGCGGCGTTGATGCGAAAATAGGTGGAAAGCTCCATGGGACAACGCACCCCGGGGGGGATGTAGCAAAAGGTTCCGTCGCTGAACACCGCCGCGTTGAGGGCGGCGAAAAAGTTGTCGCCGGAAGGGACCACCGTTCCCAGATGGTGCCGCACCAGTTCCCCATGCTCCCGCACCGCCTCGGACATGGAACAAAAGATGATCCCCTTTTGCGCCAGCATCTTTTGATGCGTCGTCGCCACCGAGACGCTGTCGAACACCGCGTCCACCGCCACCCCCGCCAGGCTCAACCGTTCATCCAGGGGGATGCCCAGCTTTTCATAGGTGGCCAGCAGCTTTGGATCCACCTCCGCCAGGGAGACCGGAGTTCGGGCGTCGGCGAAGGGCGAGGAGTAGTAGCTGATGGCCTGATAGTCGATGGCCGGATAGCGGACGCTGGACCAGCGGGGTTCGGTCATTCCCAGCCAGTGGCGATAGGCCGCCAGGCGCCAGACCAACATCCATTCCGGCTCCCCTTTTTTGTCGGAAATCCGCCGGATCACCCCCTCATCCAGCCCTTCTGGCAGGGTGTCGGCCTGAATGGCGGTGACAAAGCCGTGTTTGTAGCTGCGGGAGAGGGCGCTGGCGACAGCGGGTTCGGGGTTCATGTCAGGATCTCCCGGGCTTCGAGGGTCGTCCCCGCCAGTTGCGCCAGGGAGGTGGACTCCAGCAGCGTGCGGATCCCCTGCCCGATGCGCAGCCAGTGTTCTCGCGGCGCGCACAGGCCGATAAAGGAGCAGCTCCCGCCGTGGTGACTGCAGGCGGTCAGGGTCAGGGGACCGTCCATCGCCTCCATCACCTGCGCCAGGTTGATCTCCGACGGGGGGCGGGCCAGCCGAAAGCCCCCATGACGCCCCCGTTGCGAAACCAACAACCCTTGGGCGGTGAGAATGCGCAACAATTTCCGCAAGGTGGCGGACGGCAGGGGAACCTCCCCCCCCAGTTCCAGGGC
Source organism: Magnetococcales bacterium (assembly GCA_015231965.1). GTDB lineage: Bacteria > Pseudomonadota > Magnetococcia > Magnetococcales > JADGAP01 > JADGAP01. Next base: position 5,550 of record JADGAP010000097.1, read on the forward strand.
CGTCCTGGAACGCTCCGGTTGCAAGGCGAAATGGGTCATCACCAGGGCGGCGTAATCAGTCATGCGGTTGACGGTGATCATGGCGGCTCCCCTAAAATTGAGACCGTTTCAGTCTCAATGGCTCCAACAGCCCCCCCTCCCTTCCCCGGGTGGGGCGGAAACCCGGCTTCAGTGGAGGGCGCTCTTCATCGCGTCCACTTCGGCGGGAGACATGAACAGGCTCGGAATGGCCCGATCGCCTTCCAGGATGGCCTCCACCTCGTTGAAATGGGTGCGAATCATCCCCAGGGACTCGCCAAACGCCTGGAGCGCGGTTTCGGCGAGACGCAAGGTGGCGCGCAAATCCCGCTCCGCTTCCTCATGACGCCCCAGCGCCAGAAAGCACAGGGCGCGCTCCAGGCGGGCGATGCCAAACTCCGGACGGATGTCGAGGGCTTGATCCAGATTGGCGATGGCCTCCTCCAACCGATCCGTCCGCCGACAGACCGCGCCGCGCAAATAGTAAAGATGGGGATTGTCCGGATCGCTCCGCATCACCTCGCGGCAATCCGCCAGGGACTCCTCGTAACGCTTGGCGAGCATGTACGCCGTGGCCCGGGTCAAACGCGACAGGCTCGAAACCTCCCCCGCCTCCATCGCCCGCGAAACCATCGCAATACAACCCTCCACCTCTCCGGAGGCCAACAAACGACGACTTTCCTGGAACAACTCGGGGGCATTCATCTTCCGGACTCCCTTTCAGCAGAGCATGATGTTGTGGGACGGCTCGGAGGGTTTCCAGAAACCCGCCTCCCCGCTGGGGGATTCCCCTCCCCTCGGGTCGCCGGGTCGTCGGCACATCCCACCCTCCGCTGCTTATTAAGAATAAATGAGTCTCATTTTCGTTCCAAAAAAAAGAGCCCCCAGGGGGGCTCCGCGACAGGGGGAGAGGGCCAAGGGTCAGAGCGGCGTCAGCAACCCTTCCACCTTGCGGGCACCGATGAAATCATTCTCCGTCACCCCATGGACCGCATGGGTGGAAAAATGCACCGTGCATTTTCGGTAGCTCACCGCCAATTCGGGATGGTGATCCTCCTGGTGGGCGATCCAGGCCACGGCGTTGACGAAGGCCATGACCTCATGAAAATTTTTAAAGACGAAGGTGCGGGAGAGGCCCTTCGCCGCCTCGTCCGGCTGCCACTCCGGCAGCTCCCGGAGATGGAAACGAACCTGTTCCTCGTTCCAGGCCGCCAGGCCCCCTTCGCAGGGAAGACAATGGGGGGTGGGATGGTCGTTCATGATCGTCTCCCGGGAAAATGCGGTGCCGCGGGTCAAGGCTGGGCGCGCGGGGGGAAGGATCGAAACGATGGCCCAAGGTCGCTCAAAAAGAGGCCGTTCGATCCTGCGGGGGAATGCTCTCTTGCTCTTCTTGGAGTCGGAGGTTGGAAAAGCGGTTCCACGAATCCCACCGGACCCAAAAAGGCCCCTGGGGGGGAACCTCCCCGAGGCCGCAGACCACCTCTTGAAAAAACAAGGGCTCTCATCCAGCCCCAACGCCCCTCCGGCGTCATCCATCAAGCCAACCCGGGAACCAAAAAGCCTCCACTCAGGAGGCTTTTTGGTTGACAGTATCAACACGTTCAGAGCATCATCTTTCGCGCTTCCGCCCGCCGATTTTTCGCGCGGCCCTTCATTCGGCGCAGCGCGCCCAATCGTGATTCGGGCCATCCCTGGCTCTCCCCCTGCGGGCTGGCTTCGCCAGTCCGATTGTGCTTTCCTGCACAATCGTCGCCGTAGGCGACCCGATTTGTCACGGAACCCTATCCTTGCGGCCTCTCTCGATGTACTACTATCCAGCGAAGCTCGCGCCTCCCGCGAAGATTTTTTTGGAACGGATCGAGTTCCCACAAACGAATGGGACGGTGGGTTCAGGGAGATCCTCCCCCTGGCGGATCCAGGGCTTGGCCCTCACCCTTCGGGCTCACTCCGTGAGTTCGATGGCACCATCCCGCACAATCGTTGGCGCAACGCGCCCCTCGTCGCCGCTGGCGACCCGATTTTCACGAAACTCGACCCTTTGGTTGCGGCCATGCCGCGCGATGCAGAACCTAATTGAAATGACTACAAACGATCCCTTTCAACGGGATGAGTCCGCGGGGCGGATCGCCCCCGGCGTAGGTTTCCGAACAAGACGGCGCGTGACCGGCGGTTCGGACGTTTTCGCCAATCCCCCCAAGGCGGGTTCTTCCGGCTTGACGCGGCGGGGGTGGTTGGAGCAGGCAACACCCTCGAAGCTGGGCGCAACCGATCCGGAACGGATCAAAGGAGGGGAGGCGGTGAAGCTCACACGTTTTGGCTGGGGATTTCTGCTGGCGGCGCTGTTGGCGACGTCCGGCGGAGCGACGGCGCTGGCCGGGGGCCCGGTGGAGCTGCAAAAGGCCAAGGGCGAGGCGTGCCTCAAGCCCACCGACTGGATGCGGCGCAACCACATGGATTTTCTGAAACACTCCCGGGAGGATACGGTTCGGGAGGGGGTGCGCAACGCCAAGGAGAGTTTTCTCAACTGCAAGAGTTGTCACGTCAGTCGCGAGCAGTTTTGCGACCGTTGCCACAACTACGCCAGTGTGAAACCCGACTGCTTTGAATGCCATAACTATCCCAAGTGAGGGATGAGAGGGCCGCCATGACTGTCATGGACAGAAGAAAGGTTCTGGGACTCGGTGGGGCGTTGGCCGCCGGCGTGGCGCTGGCCCCGGGTCTGCATCTGATCGCCGCTCCCCAGGCTCCCGACGGGGCCTCGGCGGGACGCCGCTGGGGCATGTTGATCGACGTGACAAAGTGTTCCTCGGGCTGCACGGCGTGCATCGACGCCTGTCGCAAGGAGAACAACGTCCCGCTGTTCAACAATCCCCAGCGGGACATCCACTGGATCCGCAAGGTGGAGTTGCAGGACAAGGCGGGGCGCAAGCCCGCCGTCAGCCTGCCGGTGCTGTGCAACCACTGCGAAAATCCGCCCTGCGTTCACGTCTGCCCCACCGAGGCGTCGTTCATTCGCAAGGATGGCGTGGTGCTGGTGGACATGCACCGCTGCATCGGCTGCCGCTATTGCATGATCGCCTGCCCGTACAAGGCGCGCTCCCTGGTCTATCACCCCACCAGCCTGCCCAAGAACGGCAATCCCGACGTCCCCATCCGGGGCAAGGGGGTGGTGGAAAAATGCACCTTCTGCGTCCATCGGCTGGATGCGGGCAGACCCCCCGCCTGCGTCGAGGCGTGCCCCGGGGCGATGCTCTTCGGCGACCTCAACGATCCCGGATCTCCCATCGCCAAACGGCTCAAGGAGGTTCCCACCCAGGTGATCCGCGCCGATTTGGGCTTGAAACCCCAAGTCCACTACCAGGGTTTGTGAGGGCCGCACATGATCAGCAAATTTACCGCCATTGAAGGCCGCTCCCCGGGATACTTCGCGCTGCTGGGGCTTTTTGGGCTCTTGCTTGCCCTGGGGGCCGCCGCCTTTCTCTACGTCGAGTTGCAGGGACACGGCGTCACCAACATGACCAATCAGGTCATTTGGGGGCTGCCCCACATTTTCGCCATCTCGCTCCTGGTCATGGCCTCGGGGGCCTTGAATCTGGCCTCCATGTCCACCGTGTTCGGGGCCTATCACTACAAGCAGTTCGGGCGCTTTTCCGCCTTTCTCGCCATCGCCCTGCTCTCCGGCGGGCTGGCGGTGCTGGTGCTGGACCTGGGGCGCCCCGATCGCATGCTGCTGACCATGATCCACATGAACTTCTCCTCCATGTTCACGTGGAACGTCTTTCTTTACAGCGGCTTCCTGATCCTCTGCTTCCTCTATCTGTGGTCCATGTTCCAGCATGAAAAATTCACCAAGATCGCCGGGTCCGCCGCCTTCGCCTGGCGCTTGATCCTGACCACGGGGACGGGGTCGATCTTTGGCGTCATCCATGCGCGGGAGGTGTTTCACTCCGCCATCACCGCCCCCACGTTCATCGCCGTCTCCCTCACCTCGGGCACGGCGGTCAGCGTTTTGCTGCTGCTGGGGGTTTTCCGCGCCACGGGCCGCGAATTCGACCAAAAACTGGTGCAAGGGCTGCGCAACACCCTCATCTTCTTCACCCTGCTGGTGCTTTATCTGTTGATCGTGGAAAAGTTCACCAAGAGCTACTCCCCCGCCTTCTACGAGGTGGAGTCCTGGATCTTGACCGGGCCCTACGCTTGGCTCTACTGGGGCGGGGTGGTGGGGGCCGGGGTGCTGTTGCCCTTGGCGATTTTGTTCAACCGTTCGTTGGGCAACAGCCCCAGCGGCGTGGTCGCCGCCTCGGTGGTCTCCATCGTCGGGGAGTTCGCCTTTGTCAGCCATGTGTTGTTGGCGGGTCAGTCCTACCCCTTCAACATGTTCCCCGGCTATCGCATGAGCAGCCCCTTTCTCGATGGTCAAACCGCCAGCTATGTCCCCAGCTTTCCCGAATTTTTCCTGGGCATGGGGGGGGTGGCCATCGCGGCCTTGATCTTCCTGGTGGGCATTCGCTTCTTCCGCCTGCTGCCGGAAAAGGCCGAGGCCCCGGAGAGCTGGCATCCCTGGAATCCCTGATCCCTTCCCGGGGAGGCTCTTCCCGGTTGAAAGCTTGAAAGGCCCGTCTTGACCGGCGGGCCTTTCTGTTTTTCCTCCTCGTGAAATCGCGATTCCAGCGGCTTCTCCTTTAGATCGTGGAAGGGTTGGACTAAAATCAAAGGCCGCAATCAGGGAGGATCGCTGTCCCCTCCATTCAGACGACGTGAATGGGGAGTCGGCCCTTGTTGTCGTTGCGCCAACGGTCAGCCCTTATCCCTTATCAATGATGGGAGGAGCCATGAACTCTTTTGAGGAGATCATTCGTCACGCCATGTTCCACGAGGAGTCCGAGGAGCGTTTCTATCGGACGCTGGCGGAGAAGGCGAGCAGCGACGACTTGAAGCAAACCCTGCTCCATCATGCCGAACAGGAGCAGGAGCACTACCGCCAGTTGGACAAGATTTTGGGCCAGCATCAGCTTCCCGGCGGGGGAAAGCGGTACGCCAATCCCGATCTGCATCTGGCGGAATACATGGTCGCCCCGGCGGCGGCAGAGCAGCTCACCTACCAGGACGCCCTGCTGGCGGCGATGCAACACGAGTTGGCGGCGCAACGTCTCTACCAGGATTTGGCGGCCAAGGCGGACGATGCGGGGCTGCGAGAGATTTTCACCTTTCTCGCCGAGCAGGAGGGCAAACATCGCGGGGCCCTGGAGCGGGAGTACGACGACGGCATTCTCCGCAAGGAAGGATGAGCCGCATCTGAGCGGGATCCCCGGGAGGGAGTTTCGTCATGAAGTTGGGTTTGATTTCCGATTCCCACGATCACATCGCCCATGTGGAAAAGGCGGCAGAGATTTTCCATCAGCGACAGGTGGAGATGGTGCTGCACGCCGGCGACATGTGCAGCCCTCCCGCCATCAAGCCGCTGAAGGGGCTCAAGCTGGCGGGGGTGTTTGGCAACAATGACGGGGAAACCGTGGGGTTGTTGCGTCTTTTTGAAAAATTGGGGGGGCGGCTGGAGGGGGAGTTCCTGGAACTGGATCTTCCCGAGGGCAAGCTGGCCCTCTACCATGGCACGGTTCCGCCGCTACGGGAGTCGCTGATGCGCGGCGGGCTTTATCGCTTCGTCGTGTTGGGCCATACCCACCGGGGCGAGCGCCTTCAGCACGGCGAGACCACCATTCTCAATCCCGGCACGGCCCACGGTTTCGGCGGCCCGGCCACCATCATGCTATTCGACACCCTCACCGGTGTGGAGGAGCTGATCACCTTGTAAGGGGGGCCTCCGCCCCTTGGAACCCCATGACCCCGCCCGGGGGTGGCCGGGATGGATGAATGCCCGTGGCGTATCAGGCGAACGCACCTGTCAAGCCCCTCGTCTTCGTGGTGGATGACGACCCCGTCAGCCGTTTGATGCTGAGCCGGTATCTGGTCCGCCATGGCTACGAAGTGGTGGAGGCGGAGCATGGCGGGGTGGCCTTGGCCGCCTTCGACCGGCGTCCCGCCGACATGGTGCTGCTGGACGCCCGCATGCCGGTGTTGGACGGATTCCAAACTTGCTTGGAAATCAAAAACCGTCCTGAGGGAAAGCTGGTTCCGGTGATCATCATCACCGGGTTGGACGACGAGGAGTCGGTGGACCGGGCCTTCGAGGTGGGGGCGACGGATTACATCACCAAGCCGATCCACTGGGCCATCTTGCGCAATCGCATGAGCTATCTGCTCAAGGCCACCCGTTCGGAGCAGGCGCTGTTTTTGGCGGCCAGCGTCTTCGAGAACATCGCCGAGGGGATTGTGGTCACCGACGCGGTGGGGGTGATTCAGTCGGCCAACCCCGCCTTTGTCAAAATCACCGGCTATTCCGTGGACGAGGCGGTGGGGCGTCGGACCAGTCTGCTCAAGTCCGGGCAGCACGATGCCGCGTTTTATAAAAAAATGTGGCTGTCGCTGCTGGAGAACGGACGCTGGCAGGGGGAGATCGTCAATCGGCGGCGCAATGGCGAGATCTATCCCCAGTGGATGACCATCAGCGCCATCTTGGGGCCGGACGAGCGGGTTCGCAATTATGTGGCGGTCTTTTCCGACCTGACCAATCTCAAGCAGTCGGAGGAGCATCTGCTCTACCTGGAGGGCCACGATACCCTGACCAGTCTGCCCAATCGGGTGCTGTTCCACGAGCGGCTCCATCAGACCCTGGCGGAGGCCAAATCCCTCGACCGGATGGCGGCGGTGCTGCTGCTGGACCTGGACCGTTTCAAGGTGATCAACGACACCATCGGTCACGACATGGGAGACCGGTTGTTGTTGATGGTGGCCGAGCGCCTCGCCTCGTGCATCCCGGCCCATGGGGTGTTGGGGCGGCTGGGGGGGGATGAGTTCGCCGTGATCTGTCCCCGTCTCCAGGACCCCCGGGAGGCGGCGGAGTTGGCCCGCCGGATGTTGACCGCCCTGGCTCGGGTAATTGAAATCGACGGGCTGGAGTTGTTCGTCACCCCCAGCATCGGCATCAGCCTCTATCCCCTGGATGGCAAGGACGGCAAAACCCTGCTGAAAAACGCCGACGCCGCCATGTATCACGCCAAGGAGCAGGGGCGGAATAATTTTCAGTATTATCGCAATGAGTTCAATGCCTCCTCCCTGGCGCGGATGCTCCTGGAGAGCCATCTGCGCAACGCCCTGGATCGAGAGCAGTTCATCCTCTACTACCAACCCCAGATCCATTTGGCGACGGGGCGCATGGTGGGGGCGGAGGCGCTGATTCGCTGGCGTCATCCGGAGCGGGGGATGGTGTCGCCGGCGGAGTTCATCCCCCTGGCCGAGGAGACCGGCTTGATCCTGGCCATGGGGCGGTGGGCCTTGCAGACCGCCTGCTATCAGGCCATGGCCTGGCAGGCGGCGGGGGCGCCGCCCATCCGCATCGCGGTCAACCTCTCCGGACTCCAGTTCAAGCAGCGGGATTTCACCGAACTGGTGGCCCAGGTGCTGGAGGAGACCGGCCTGGATCCCCAGTATCTGGAGTTGGAACTGACCGAAAGCATCGCCATGGGGGATGTGGAGGACACCCTGGAGAAGCTCAACGCCCTGGCCCGCATGGGCATCCAATTGGCCATCGACGACTTCGGCACCGGATTTTCCTCGTTGAGTTATCTGAAACGCTATCCGATCCATGTCCTCAAGATCGACCGCTCCTTCATCCGGGAATGCACCGACGATCCGGAAGACGCGGCCATTGTCCGCACCGTCATCGCCCTGGCCCACAGCATGGGGCTCAAGGTGATCGCCGAGGGGGTGGAGACCGAGGCCCAGCGGGAGTTGCTGCAACGCAACCATTGCGATGAATTCCAGGGCTATCTGTTCAGCACCCCCGTTCCGCCGGAGAGCTTTTTCCCGCTGCTGGGCCAATGGGCCAATCCGCCCCATCCCGAGCCTGCCCGCTCCCGCTGACGGACTGCGGAAATCTGGTCGCCTTCGGCGACGATTCGCCAGGACTGGCGAATCGGACTCGCATAGCGAGCCCGAAGGGT
>JADGAP010000098.1 GCA_015231965.1 Magnetococcales bacterium
CGCTTTCGCGGGAATGACGGTTTATTTTTTGGAATGAGTTCCTTGCTCCCTCAAGCTCAGGGTGCGCCAATCTCAAATGGTACGATTATAACATCTTGAATTCGCACATGATGTCAAACGGAGCCAGGGGATGCAACCAACTCCTCAACCACGAAAACGTCATTCCCGCGAAAGCGGGAATCCAGGGGGCGGGGGAAGGAAATGCAGAGAGCGCTACGAGGAACCAAGCCCCCTTTCCCGTTTGTTTGAAAGGGAGCCATTCACCGATCGGCTTTCCTGGATTCCCGCTTCGCGGGAATGACGAGCGAAATTTTTTAGCTGGCAATGTGCAAAACTGCTTTATAATTAGTCTATTGACGCCTTGGCGGGATCGGGAGCGGAAAAAGATGACCATGGGTCGCATCATCCCCTTGTTGGCCGGACTGATTTTTTACGGCCTCGCCGGAGTCTCCGCCTGGGCGGGGGAGCGGGTGACGCTGCTCCACGTCAACGATGTGTATGAAATTCTGCCCAAGGAGGGCAAGGGGGGGCTGGCGGAGTTGGCGACGGTGGTGAACCGGGAGCGCCAAAAAAATCCCAACACCCTCTTTACCCTGGGGGGGGATCTGCTCTCGCCGTCGCTGCTGTCGGGGGTGACGCGGGGAGCCCACATGGTGGAGTTGTTTAACGCCATGGGGCTGGAGGCGGCGGTCCCCGGCAACCACGAGTTCGACTTCGGGCCGGACAATTTCGCCCTGCAGGTCAGCGCCTCTCGTTTCGTCTGGGTGGCCACCAACATGGCCGAGGAGAATGATCGCCCCTTCGCCGGCATGCCCTCCCATCTGATCCAACCAGTGGGCGAGGTGAAGGTGGGGCTGCTGGGGCTGATCACCCCGGAGACGCCGACCCTCTCCAAGCCGGGGGAGTCGGTCCATTTCGAGGCGGTGGAAGATGCGGCCCTGGAAGGGGTGGCGGCGCTGCAAGCCGCCGGGGCGGAGGTGATCGTCGCCCTGACCCATCTTTCCATCGACGAGGACAAGCGGCTGGCCCACGCCGTGCCGGGGATCCACGTCATTCTCGGCGGTCATGATCACGAGGCCATGACCTTCCTGGAGCACGGGGTGCTGATCCTCAAGGCGGGATCCGACGCCGAGCAACTGGGGGTGGTGGATCTGGAGGTGGAAAAAGGGGAAAACGGCGGAAAGATCAAGGTGATCCCCCAATGGAGGATGGTTCCGGTGCAGGGGGCGGCCCCGGACCCCAAGGTGGGGGCCATCGTGGAGCGTTATCAAAAGGGGCTGGAGGAGGCCCTGGGGCAACCCATCGGCCGCTTCGTCTCCGCCGCCAGCAGCCAAAAGGAGGTGATTCGCAACGAGGAGACGGGGATCGGCAACCTGATCACCGACGCCATGCGCCTCTCCACCGGGGCGGAGGTCGCCCTGATGAATGGCGGCGGCATTCGCGGCGACCGATCCTATCCGGCGGGAATGGGCCTGACCCCCAAGGATGTACTGGGAGAGCTCCCCTTCGCCAACGTCACCCTGCTGATTCAATTGCATGGGGTGGATTTGCGTCTGGCGCTGGAAAACGGCGTCAGCCGGGTGGAGGAAAAATCCGGCCGCTTTCTCCATCTTTCCGGCGCGACCGTGGTTTACGACCCAGCCCGCCCGGCGGGGTCGAGGCTGGTGTCGGCCCTGGTGGAGGGGCGTCCCATCGAGGACAAGCAATTGTACAAGGTGGCCCTCTCCGACTACCTCTTCACCGGTCACGACGGTTTCGAGATGCTCAAGGGCGGACAACTTCTCATCGATGCCAGCGGGGCGACCCTCACCGCCAATCAGGTGATCGACTGGGTCAAGGCCCATCCCGAGATTCGGGGGGCGGCGGAAGGCCGCGTCACCCGGGCGGGGGGAAAATAGGGGCGTGCGGCGGGGGGCAGGTGAGGGCGTCAAAGAGGTCGGCGAGGGCGCAAATCCGACGCGACGGGGGAATATCCCTCCCCCGCCCCCCAGGGGATAGCCGCCGCCATTCCATCGCTCATGATGGGTCATGGCGATGGCGGGGGCCTCGGTCATCAGCGGCCCCCGCCCCGGCTTGGTGAAAACAACCTCACTCCGGATTGACGCAGTTTTCCAGGGTTTGCAGCAAACACTGTTTGGTGATGGGCTTGGAGAGGTACAAGGTGCAGCCGACCTCCGCGCTGCGCTCCCGTTCATTTTCCCAGGCGTGGGCCGAAAGGGCGATGATGGGCAAGGGGGGGCGGTGGTTCTCCCGTTCCCACTGGCGAATCCGGAGGGTGGCGGAGTAGCCGTCCAGGATCGGCATCTGCACGTCCATCAGCACCAGGTCGAAGGGGTCGTTCTTGACTCGTTCAAAGGCCTCCATGCCGTTGTTCACCAGGGTCAAGTGGTGGGGCGTCTTTTGCAGATAGGTTCGGAACAGCATCTGATTGTCCGGGGAGTCCTCCGCCAGCAACAGGCGCAGGGGGCGGGGTTCGCCCCGGGGGGCGACCCGAGGCGCGGGGACGGCAAGCTCGGCGGATGGGGGGACCGGCTGCACGGGCAGGGTGAAATGGAAGGCGCTTCCATTCTCCTCCTCGCTCTCCACCCACATCCGCCCCCCCATCCAGTGGACAAGCCGCCGCGAGATGGTCAATCCCAGGCCGCTGCCCCCATAGTGGTGGGTGATCGAGTCATCGGCCTGAATGAACTCGCCAAAGATCGCCTCGCGCTGGGCTGGGGGAATGCCGATGCCGGTATCGAACACGGTGAACCAAAGGGTCTCCGGCGGCTGGGGATGGCGGATCAACCGCACCCGCACCTCCCCCCTTGGGGTGAATTTGATGGCGTTGCCCAGCAGGTTGAGCAGCACCTGACGCAATCGCGCGTCGTCTCCCAGGAGTTGCTCCGGCAGCTCCGCCGCGATCTCCACCGACAGGGTCAATCCTTTCTCCTCGGCGGAGATTTGCAGGATGCGCGCGGTCTCCTCCACCACGTCGCGGGGCGAGATGGGAATTTGGTTCAAGGTGAAGCGTCCGGCCTCGATGCGCGACAGATCCAGCACGTCGTTGATGATGCCCAACAGGGCGGCCCCCGCGTGGTGCAGGGTTTCCACGTAGTGGCGTTGCTCGTCGTTCAGGCCGGACTCCATCAACACTTCGCTCAAGCCCAGGACCACGTTCATGGGGGTGCGGATTTCGTGGCTGATGTGGGCCACGAATTCGGATTTGGCCCGGCTGGCGGCGTCGGCCCTCTCCTTGGCCTGTTGCAGCGACTCTTCCTTGCGTTTGCAACTGGTGATATCGGTGAGGCTCCCCACCGCTCCCGTCATCCGCCCCTGGTCATCCTGTTGCGGGATGGCCCGGCCCAGAACCCATCGGAGCTCCCCGTTGCGCCCTTTCACCCGCCATTCCCCCTTGAACGTCGCGCCTTGCGCCATGGACCGCTGCCAGGACGCCAGAATTTCGTCCCGATCCTCGGGATGGATGGCGTCGATCCACCCCGGGCCTATCGTCTCCTCCATCGTTTGACCGGTGATCCCCAACCATTGGTCGTTGACGTACAGGCAGCGTCCCTCGGCATCGACGTGGAACACCCCCACCGGGGCCGCGTCGGTCAACGCCCAGTAACGTTTTTCCTGCTCCCGCAAGAATTGCTCGGCCCCGCTTTTTTCCCGCTGGCGCAGCCGGATCACCCGATAATATCCCTGTAAAAACGCCGATCCCATCAGCCAGAAAAATCCATGGGAGAACCCCAGGTTCCAGATGGCTTGGCGCTCCATGTCAAGATACGCCCCCATGGGAACCCGCACCCCCACCCCGCCGCGCACCTCGCCCACCCGATAGCCTTGATGCAAGTGGCACGTGAGGCACTCCGGGCTGGTTTTGAGGGGATGCATCATGCGCAGCAGGGGGGAGGCCTCATCGTCCATCCATTCCATCACCGACTCCCGACCGTTTTCCAACGCCATCAAGGCATTGCGCTCCCATGGGTCCGGCGCGTTGTCGGGATTGAGGGGCTTGAGGCTGGTGATCCGCGCCCGCAGGCCGTACAAACCGGAAGAGTCATTCATGACCCGGCGCGGCATGTACGCCGGATTCGTCAAGGTCAGGCGACGTCCGGAAACGGTTTCGAGGTCGTGTTCGGCGATCTGGAGCAGGTAGGGGTTGGGCGGAATCGGTTCGTCCTGGGGAACGTAGCCCCCGCCATAGGCGGCCGCCCAATGACGAAAGGCCAGTTCCTTGTGGATGCTTGCCTGGGCGGCGTGGACGGCCAGGGCTTTGGAGAACTTCCGTTGTTCGTTCGCCGCCAGCAGAAACAGCAGCAGCAGGGTGGCGGAAAATAAGATCCACGTCCCCACCATGCGCATTTCAAAAGACAAGCGCGGCATTCTAATCGCCATCGGTCTTTCTCCCCGAATGACCTGTCCACGCGATGATTCAACGTGGGAGCATTCAAACATGTTGCGGCATCTTAAACTGGCGATAAAAAAGTGTGAATCGTATTCAAGATCGAAAAACTTGCCCAGCGACTGCAAGGTCGATGGCCTTGCCCCGACGTTCGGGAAGGAGAACCTCCGCAGCTTCCCCAGGATTTGACGGCGGCGCATCGAGGGACTTCGATGGCCCGCGCCCTACCGTGCGCGGCATTTCATTATTCTTACATTGATCGCCTGCTTACCATAATTCAAGGCGTAAATTTTCGATATATTAATATCAATTTTTCTCAATCAGAACTAGAAACTCCCTATTATAGTCGTTCCAGTTCAGAATTGCACATCAGGTCAAACGGTGCCTGGTGGTGCAACAAACTTGATAACGACGAAAACGTCATTCCCGCGAAGGCGGGAATCCAGCGGCTTTAAAGCTGTCCGGAACACGCGCAATGACGCATCAATCGACTATGGAATCATGTCGATACAAACATTTAACGCGCTCTACGGTTCTCAAAGTCACTGGATTCCCGCTTTCGCGGGAATGACGGTTCATTTTGGGCATGGGTTCCTTGCATCTGCAACCTCCGCATACATAAATTTCAATTGAAACTGCTCTATAGTCGTTCCAGTCCAATGATAGGCATCACGGCATGGTCACAAAAATTGGACTGGAACGACGATATCACCCTTTCCCTCGGGATGTCTTATCCTGTTCAACCCCTTCCGCACCTCTTCCAACAAATCCCCAGCCAGCAGCCCGGCGCCGCCCTCCCGGGCCAGGGCGTCCGCCGCCGCGCCATGGACATACACCCCCGCCCGGACGGCGCTTTCGGCGCTCCACCCTTGGGCCAGCAGTCCGGTCAGGATGCCGGTCAGCAGATCGCCGCTGCCGCCGGAGGCCAGCCCGTCGTTGCCGGTGGGATTGATCCACCCTCGCCCGTCGGGGGCGGCGATCACCGTCCCCGCCCCCTTGAGAACGACCCACGCCCCCCATGCTTGGGCCGCGTCCATCGCCGTGTTCAGACGATCCCCCTGAATCGCCGCCGTGGATCGTCCGGTCAGACGGGCCATCTCGCCGGGGTGGGGGGTGAGGAGCCAGGGGGCGGAACGTCCCCGGCTCGTCTCGGCGAGAAACGACGGACCCCGCCGCGCCAGCAGATTCAATCCATCCGCATCCACCACCGTGGGGATTTCGGGCCACTGGCCCAGCACCCCGTCCAGCAGCGCCGCCGCCCCCTCCCCCGTCCCCAACCCCGGACCGAGGGCCAGGGCCGACGGCGCGAGGCCACTGGCGAGAAGGGCGTCGAGAGCGCCGAGGTCCACCTGGCCGGAAGCGTCCTCCGGCAGGGGGAGGGTCATGGCCTCGGTAAGACGGGCCGCCGCCTGGGCCTGGGCGGCGCGGGGCAGGGCGGCGGTGAGCAGCCCCACCCCGGCCCGCTGCGCCCCCCACGCGGCCAACACCATCGCCCCCGCCTTGCCCAGACTCCCCCCCAGAATCAAGGCGTGACCAAAACTTCCCTTATGGCCGTCGGCGGGGCGGGGCGGGAGGATCAGGTCCTCGGGCAGGTTGAGCCCCACCCGGTGGGCGGGATCCTCCAGATAGACCGGAGGAATGCCGATATCCACCCGGAACACCTCGCCGCAATAGCCCGCCCCCGGCGATTGCCGATGGCCGATCTTTTCCGCCCCGAAGGTGACGGTCCAGCGGGCGCGCAGGGCGGTTCCCAGCACCTGGCCGTCGTCCGACGACACCCCGGAGGGGAGGTCCACCGCCAGCGTCGGCTTGCCGGAGTCGTTGATCCGCTGGAACAGCGCGGCCAACTCCCCCGTCACCGGCTTGGTCAGCCCCGTGCCGAAGACCGCATCCACGATCACCCCGGCGTGGGCGATCCGGGAGGCGAGGCGGTCCGCCAGCCCCGCCCCGGTCAAGCTCTCCACCCGCCCCCCCAGTCGGACGAACACCCCATGGTTCAAGCGGGCGTCCCCGGCCAGGCTTTCGGGATCCCCCAGCAGCGCCACCCGGGTGGAAATCCCCATCCCCATCAATCGCCGGGCGATGACGAATCCATCTCCGCCGTTGTTGCCCCGCCCCGCCAAAATCAGCACCCGACGCCCCTCCAGATCGGGGACCACCTGTCGCAGCCGATCCACCACCCCCGCCCCGGCGTTTTCCATCAACACCACGCCGGGCAGGCCCAGTTCGTCGATGGTGCGGCGGTCGGCCTCCCGCATTTGGGCGCTGGTCAGCAGTCGGGGCATGGGATCCTCCGGAAGGGGCGATGGGCGCGCGGCGATGGGGCGCGCCCTTTCGGCGACGCGGAGCCCAGTTTATATGGAAATTCCAATTCAAAATTGATCAAGCTGAACGGAACGCGGATCCGTAAATGGGACTGCGGGTCCAGGGCAATCATTGCCCTGGCGGGTCCAGGGCAGAGCCCTGGGGTTTTGACCTTCGCTTTTGATTTTGCAGTTTTTAGGCGCGCTTTTAAGCGAAGCCAAAGCGTTTTTTGCTTTGGCGCAGCGCGCCCAATCGTCGCCGGAGGCGACCGGATTTTCACGAAATCCTATTTTTGCGGTCATCCCGTGATGTACAAAACCAGATTGGAACGACTATAACACCCCAAGGGGATGAAAAATATCCCGTCACCCACCAAGGAAGCGCCATGAACGATTATACCAGGGAGTTGGAGATCATGCGTCGCGCCGCCGGGGTCGCCGGGGAGGCGGTGATGGCCTATTTTCGCCTGGGAGGCCCCCCCTCGGCCTCGGCGGAGATACGCTTCAAGGGGGTGGACAACCCCCTCACCCAGGCCGATCTGGAAGCCGACCGGATCATCCGTCAGCACGTCGCCGCCGCCTTTCCCGACGACGGATGGCTCTCGGAGGAGAGCCTGGACGATCCGATCCGCCTGAGCAAGGAACGGGTCTGGGTGGTGGACCCTATCGACGGCACCAAGGAGTTTATTCAGGGGGTTCCCGAATTCGCCCTCTCCATCGCCCTGGTGGCGGGGGATCGGGTGGTGGCGGGGTGCGTGTACGCCCCGGCGGCGCAAGACGGTCGGGGAGATTACATCGCCGGTTCCCGGGGAGGCGGGGTTTGGTTCAACGGCCATCCGGCCCGGGTCAGCGACCGGGACGAACTCTCCAACGCCCTGGCCCTGGCCAGTCGCTCCGAGGTGGCCCGGGGCGAGTGGGAACCCTTTCGCGGCGAATTCCGGGTGGCGGATTGCGGCTCCATCGCCCTCAAACTGGCCCGGGTGGCGGTGGGCCGGGGCGATCTCGCCTTCACCCTGCTGCCCAAAAACGAATGGGATGTGGCGGCGGGCGTGCTGCTCATCGAGGAGGCGGGCGGACGGGTGAGCGGCAAGGAGGGAACCCCCTTCCGCTTCAATCAACCCCAGGGGGAGTTTCCCGGCGTCATCGCCAGCAACGGGCGGCTCCACGAGGCGCTGCTCAAGCGCCTGGCCCAAGAACCCTATCGTCGCTACCGCTCTTGAAGAAGAACCCACAAGGCCAGCTCCGCAAGCCGCGCCCCGCCGGGGGAGTTCGGTGGTTGAGCGACCTGGAAACGGTATTGCGCCTGAAGAGTAAAAGATAAATCCATCACGAAGAAGCGACCAGCTTTCCTCACCCCGGCCCTCTCCCGGCGGGAGAGGGGGAAAACCGGGGATGGAAAGATTACTCCGTCAGCCGCACCTCGACGCCGTGGTCGCGGAGGTAGCGTTTGGCCTCCGGGATGGAGTGCTGGCGGAAGTGGAAGATGGAGGCGGCCAGAACGGCGTCGGCACCGCCCTGGCGCAGCCCTTCCACCAGATGATCCAGGGTTCCCACGCCGCCGGAGGCGATGACCGGGATGGTCACGGCGTCGGAGATGGCCCGGGTGAGGCGCAGATCGTAGCCGGTGCGCGCCCCGTCCCGATCCATCGAGGTGAGGAGGATCTCCCCGGCGCCGTTCTCTTCCATCTGCCTGGCCCAGGCGACGGCGTCCAGGCCGGTGGGGTTGCGGCCGCCGTGGGTGAAGATCTCCCAGCGCAGCGCCTCGCCCTCATCGTTGCGTTGGACGCATTTGGCGTCGATGGCCACCACGATGCATTGGGAGCCGAACTGCTCCGAGGCCTCCCGCACGAACGCGGGGCGATGGACGGCGGCGGTGTTGATCCCCACCTTGTCGGCCCCGGCGTTGAGCAGGCGGCGGATGTCGGCGTTGACCCGCACCCCGCCCCCCACCGTCAAGGGGATGAACACCTGCTCGGCGGTGCGGGCCACCACCTCCAAAATGGTGTCGCGGTTTTCGTGGGAGGCGGTGATGTCGAGAAAGGTCAACTCGTCGGCCCCCTCCTGATCGTAACGGCGGGCCGCCTCCACCGGGTCGCCGGCGTCGATCAAATCCTGAAACTGCACCCCCTTGACCACACGACCGGCGCGAACGTCGAGACAGGGGATGATCCGTTTGGCGAGCATGGCGACCTCGGGGCGATGGCGTGGCGAAGGAGGATGCAAAAAGATCATAGCGTATTTTGCATTCCCCCCCCATCCCCGGCGATAATGATTTTATCCCCTGATAGTCCCCGCGATCCCCCGGGATCGTTTTGCAAGATGGAGAGGCGTTGCGGTGATCATCGACACGGAGTCCCGCCAGAGCGAATGGCGGTTTTTCGCGGCCACCCTGGCGGCCATGGTCCTGTTGTGGAGTCTGACCCGGCTGGGGCTGGCCGGATGGGTGAAAGTGGTGGATCCGGCGGCACCCCTCCCCCATCTGCTGCTGGCCATGGGGCTGGGCGCGGCGATGGATCTGGCGACGGCGGTGGCCTTCATCACCCCCTGGTGGCTGGGCTTCCTCGCCCTGGGACGCTTTCGCGGTCGAACGGGATTCACCCGCTTTTTTCACTTCATGGTCTGGGCCGTCTGGACGGCCCTGGCCTTCAACGTGGTCTCCACGCTGCTCTTCTGGAACGAATTCGACAGCCTGTACAACGGCATCGCGGTCAACTACCTGATCTTCCCCAAGGAGGTGATCGGCAACATCCAGGAGAGCTTCAACGCCGCCGCCTGGATGCCCTTCTTCGCCCTGGCGGGATGGGGGGCGCTGCGTTGGATGCGCCCCCGCACCCTGCCCTTGTTGAAAGGTCCGGGGCTGCCCGGCTGGCGTTGGCGCGGTCTGGCCCTGTGGGCTGGATCGATGGTCCTGGCGGTTCCGCTGCTGATGCTGGGTCCGGTGGAGTTCACCCCCCATCGGGAGGTGCAGCAGATCGCGGACAACCCCTTGCGCACCCTGGTCAAGGCCGCCCTCACCAACGACACCGAGTTGGACGGACTCTTTCCCACCCTCGACGAAAGGGAGGCGCGCCGCCTCGCCCGCAAGACCGTGCAGCAGGACAACACCCGCTTCCTGGAACCCGAGGAGAACGGAACCCTGTTGCGCCGGGTGGACAACGGCCCCCCGGAAAAGGCCAAGCGACTCAACATCCTCCTGGTGATCGAGGAGTCCTACGGCAGCATTTACATGGACAACCTGGACAACGATCAGCCCTATCCCATCTCGCCGGAGTTGGTGAAACTGTCGGGGGAGTCGGCCTTTTTCACCAACATTTACGCCACCGGCGACCGCACGGTGCGGGGATTGGAGGCGTTGCTGACCTCCTTCACGCCGATTCCCGGCATTGCGACGGCCCGCCGCCCCGGCTTCGAGGGGATGCACTCCCTCCCCGCCCTGTTGAAAAAAATGGGCTACGGCAGCGCCTTTTTGTATGGCGGCCTGGCCATGTTCGACAACATGGGGCCGTTTTGGCGGGGCATCGGCTTTGACGAGGTGTGGGACCAAACCGACATCGCCGAGCCGGGATTCACCACCGCATGGGGGGTGGCGGACGAATTTCTCTTCACCGAGGCGTTGAAGCGCATGGACGCCAAGGCCCGGGAGAAGCGCCCCTTCTTCATGGCGATGTTGACGGTTTCCAACCATCGGCCCTACAAGTTTCCGGAAAACAACGTGAAGTGGAACGACCAGAAGGACGGTCGGGAGAACGCCGCCACCTACGCCGCCTGGGCCTTCACCGATTTCGTCCGGCGGGCCAAGGATCACCCCTGGTTCGACGACACCGTTTTTGTCTTCATCGGCGACCATGGACCGAAAATTTCCGGGGCGGCGGAGGTTCCGGTGCAGGGGTTCCGGGTGCCATTGATCCTGCACAGCCCGAAGCACATTCCGGCGCAACGGTTCGACGCCTTCGGATCGAGCCTGGACATGGCCCCCACCCTCCTGGGGCTCTTGGGCATGAGTTATGACAGCCCCTTTTTCGGCGTGGATCTGCTCCGCGCCCGACCGGAGGGGGAGCGGTTCACCATGGCCCACAACTTCAACATCGCTTACGGGCGCAACGGCAAGGTGACGGTGATCTCGCCGGGCGGTTCGCGCCAGGGAGGACCCAAAATCAAGGGGTATCGTCTGCCCGAGGGGCGGCACAAGCGGGACGCCCCCCTCCCCCCCGCCACCCCCGATCCGGAAATCACCCAAGAGGCCATCGGCGTGGTGCAGTTCGCCCACCGACTGTTTTATGGCCACAAGTATCACGAAAAGGCCCCATGAGCTTCTCGGACGAAGGGGCGCTAACCCGAGGGCGTTCCTGGTGGGCGGTGGCGGGTCCGCCCGCCCTGGCCCTGCTGGCCGTGGTGGGATTGGCCCAGTTCACCGCCATGGACGAATGGGCGCAGTCCTTTTTCTGGCGTCCGGGGTCCGGATGGGTGGTGGATGGCAACGCCTATGGGCCGCGCCTGCTCTTTTATCTGGCCCCCAAGGGAATGCTGATTCTCTTCGGGGCGGGCGCGTTGCTCCTGGGGGCGGCGGCGTGGCGGGGATGGGCCCCGGAGCGCTGGAAGGTTCCGGCGTTGTACATGGCCCTGTGCATGGCGGTGATTCCGGCGGCGGTGAGCGGTTTGAAGGCCTCGACCAACGTCCACTGCCCCTCGGAACTGGTGGAATACGGCGGGGAGCATCCCCATGTGCGCTTGCTGGAAGCGCCGCCGCCGGGCATGAAGCGGGGGCGCTGCTTTCCGGCGGGTCACGCCTCCGGCGGATTCGCCCTGGCGGGGTTGATCCATCTGGGGCGGACCCGGCGGCGGCGCTGGCTTGGGGCGGGAATAACCTTGGGCGTCGGCGGGGTGATGGGCGTTTATCAGATGGCCAAGGGGGCGCATTTTTTGTCCCACACCCTGGCCACCCTGGCCCTGGCCCTGCTGCTGGCCGGGATCCTCGCCAAACTGTGGGATCATGTGGCGCGTGGGATGGGGAGGAACGGCGAAACGGCGAGGGGAGGAGTCGCGCCCGGAGCGGGGCGGGCCGTCAGTGGGGAAAAAACGCTTTGAGAACGAGGGCGACCACCCCGCCCACCAGAATCGCCACGCCCCAACGCAACGTGGAAAGTTCGCCCGTCACCTTGGCGAATTCGGCGGCGATGCGGAGTTCCAACTCCTTGAGGTCTCTTTTGGTGGCAAGATCATCGAGATTTTTTTCCCAAACTTCCGCCTGCGCCTCGGCCATGGCCTCGGCCTGTTTG
This sequence comes from Magnetococcales bacterium, assembly GCA_015231965.1. Classification (GTDB taxonomy): domain Bacteria; phylum Pseudomonadota; class Magnetococcia; order Magnetococcales; family JADGAP01; genus JADGAP01. The sequence goes on from JADGAP010000098.1 coordinate 11,967, forward strand.
TCTGGAACCCCGGCGGATTGGAGCCGATTGGCGTAGCGCAAGGTATCGAACGTGATCGTGGTCATCTCCACTCCTCCTGAATGCAGCGTAGCAAAAGGCTCGGGAGGACGCCATGGGATTTTCTCCCGCGAGCTGCGGGGGGTGGGGTCAGGGATCGAGGCGTTGGCGGATGCGTTGGGATTTTCCTCCCAATCGGCGGCTTCGGCGGTTTGTCCCTGGTGGCGAGCCACCCGGGCCAGTTGGGCGGCGGCGGCGGCCAGGCCGGGCAGGGCCTCCTGCGGCTGGAACCACGTCAGGGCGTGGGCGTCCTCCACCGACCGACTCAACCCTTCCGCCTCCTCCAGCAACGCCCTCCCTTCGGGGATCCTTCCCTCCTCCTTGAACACCCGCGCCAGACCGTTCAACGCCTGAAGGCGGATCTCCCGAATGGGGGGGCGGATTTTCCGGCGGAACGCTCCAGGAGAGGCGGGACGGGAAAGAATGCGGCGGAGGGAACGAATCGCGGCGCGACCTTGCCCAAGGGGAATAAGGTTCATGGACTAAAGTGTCACGGCAACCTGGGAGGACTCATGGCGCGGAATCATCGGTGGAATCGGTGGAATCGGTGGAAGCGGCGGCTGGGGCTGGCGTGGGTCGGCCTGATGGCGGGCCTGGGCGGGTCCGGCGCGGCGCAAGCGGAGATGGCGGTGCTGGTTCACGGCTATTTCAGCGGGGTCAACGCCTGGATGGAAAGCGGCGTGACGGGTGCCCTGCAAGGGGCGGGATGGCGCAACGGCGGCATCCTCACCGTCACCCCCCGGGGGATTCAGGGGGGGCCCCTGGCCCACGACGAAAAGGAGCGGGTTTTCTACAGCATCGATCTTCCCTCGGAAGCCCCCCTGATGTTGCAAGCGGAGCAACTGAAAAACGCCCTGGATCGACTGCGCCAGGGACGCCCCGGGGAGCGCGTGGTGTTGGTGGGCCATTCGGCGGGAGGAGTGGCGGCGCGCTTGATGATGGTCAAAAATCCCACCCCGCCCATCCATGGCCTGATCACCATCGCCAGCCCCCATTTGGGGACCGACAAGGCGGAGTGGGCCTCGTTGGCGGGCTCCACGCCCCTGGCCCTGTTCGCCCCCCTGGTGGGCGGCGACACCCTCAATCGTTCCCAGGCCCTCTACGCCGATCTGGTCCGGGAGCGCCCCGGCGCGCTGTTGTACTGGCTCAACCGGCAACCCCATCCGGAGGCCCGCTATTTGGCCATTGTGCGTCAGGAGGGGATCGCCCTGGCGGGGGACAACACCGTGCCGGATTGGAGCCAGGATTTGCGCAACGTCGCCTCGCTGCGGGAGAAGGCGCTGGTGGCGCGTATCGCCGCCGGTCACGGCCTGGAAGCCGTCGACGGCCCGCTGCTGGTGGAAAGCCTGAAAACCCTGCTGGCCCCGCCCCCCGACCCCATGGTCTAGCAGCCTGTCGGGGCCATGGCGCGGCGTGGCCACAACCCAATGGGTATTGTTCCGTGAAAATCTGGTTGCCTGCGGCAACGATTGGGCGCGCTACGCCGAAGCAAAAAGCGCTTCGGCTTCACTTGAAAGCGCGCCTAAAAACTGCAAA
>JADGAP010000099.1 GCA_015231965.1 Magnetococcales bacterium
GTTGGTTGCATAACCCAGGCACCGTTTGACGACATGTACAATTTTAAAATGTATTTGATCTATTATTCTTTTTTTTGCAAAAAACCTCGACGCCCTTTGTGAACCTCACCACTCGGCTCATCCTCCTGAAAAAATGCGCCATATATTCCACGATCATGCACACATTGTGTTTAAAAGAAGACGTCTTTGGGAGGGCTATCCAGGCGAAGCCCCGGACATTTCGCGCTAAAATTCCGTATATCAATAGGTTGTGGCAAGGGGAAAAACCCTGGCGCAATTGGCACGCCCCCTGCTTTAAAAGAAGCCATCACGCATCCCGGAGCTGTGGCGAAATCCAGCCCGGCGGCGCGAGGCCAGAACGGGTGCGGCGACAATTCACCTCAAGAAGAGGAGGCGGTCATGAGCTTTGATCAAGCGGGAAGTGTGGGCATCAGCCAGAGCGGCAAGTCCGGCGGCGACACCTTCGGCGGTGCCGGAGCGGGCGCGGGCGGCGGCTACGGCGGCGGCACGGGCGTTGCGTGGGTGCAAAACACCGACCCCATCGGCATCGGCGTTGGAGCCGGCGGCGACGCAGGTGCCGGAGCGGCCAATCTTCAAGGCGGCGGCGACGTTTCCGACAATACGTCCATCGGCACCATCAGCATCAGCTCCTGACGCCTGTTGAAGGCTAAACGGAAATCGACATCAACTTACCATTGGAGGATCGAATCATGATGGATGGCGGCGGATCGGTGGGCATCAGCCAGGGCGGCAAGTCCGGCGGCGACACCTTCGGCGGCGCGGGTGCCGGGGCCATGGGCGGTTCCGGCTTTGGATACGGTTCCGGCAGCGCCTCGGGCGGCAGCGCCTTCGCCTTCGGTGAAGGCGTGGGCGTGGGCGGCGACGCGGGTGCCGGGGCGGCCAATCTTCAAGGCGGCGGCGACGTTTCCGATAACACGTCCATCGGCACCATCAGCATCAGCTCCTAGTTTCTTCCGAGACTGATGAGCAAGAAGGCAAAATTCACACCTAGAGGAGGATCAAAACATGTTGAATGATGGCGGATCGGTTGGCATCAGCCAGGGCGGCAAGTCCGGCGGCGACACCTTCGGCGGCGCGGGTGCCGGGTCCATGGGCGGCGGCGGCGGCGGCTTTGGCGCTGGCAGCGCCTCGGGCGGCAACGCCTTCGCCATGGGCGTGGGCGTGGGCGTCGGTGGCGACGCCGGCGCGGGCGCCTTGTCCGCTCAGGACGGCGGCGACGTCTCCGACAACACCTCCATCGGCACCATCAGCATCAGCTCGTAAGAGCCGAGGCGCCGAGGGAAACGAATCACGCCAGGGATTGGCGAGGGGGGCCGCGCCTCAAAGCGCGGCCCTTTTTTTAAAAATTCAGGGGCGAACGCATCCATTTCGATGCGAACAGGCGAGGACATGCCATGGGGCGGGAGCGGGTGGCCTTATTCGGCCCCACCGAAAGCGAACAAGTGACGGCCATGGCCGCCGCCTTTCGCGGCGAGGGGGCGGACCTGACCGTGCTGGACAACCGCCTGGGAGGATCCGGCACCCCCCGCGTCGCCATGGATCCCGGGCGCATGCTCTGGCAGGGGGTGGATCTGTCGGGTTTCGGTGCCGCCGTGCTGCGGGGAACCGCTCCCAACACCCTGCCCGCCCTGCCGCCGCTGCTCCACGCCGCTAGTTTCTCCCGCTGGCGGGAAGGCTATCTGAAGGAACAATCCACGGCGGCGACCACCCTCTCCTTTTTCGAGGAGCTCTCCCGCCGGGGGACGCTGGTGGTCAATCGCCTGACCTGCGGCTACACCGATCACGACAGCAAGGGGCAACTCTATCCCAAGCTGGCGGCCTGGGGATTTCCCGTCCCCGCCGCCCTCACCACCAACGACCCCCGGGAAGCGGCGGAATTTCGCCGCCTCCACGGCGAAATCGTGGTCAAACCAGCCATGGGGGTTGGTTCCACCCGGGCGGTGGAGCCGGATGAATCCCTGGAGGGGATCGCCCACTGCCCCGTGCTGCTCCAGCAACGGATCCATGGCGACACCCTGCGGGTCCACGTGGTCGGCGACCAGGCCGTGCTGACCTTGCGCATCCTCAACGAAGGCGGCGTCGACTCCCGCACCGGAACCCGAGCCTTTGAACCCGCCGCCCTCCCCCCCGGCGAAGGGGAAAAAATCGCCCGCGCCACCTGGAAACTCGGGCTGCACTACGCCGCCTGGGATGTCATCCTCAATGACAACGGCCCCCGCTATCTGGACTGCAATCCCGGCCCCTTCGTCATGTGGATCGGAACGACGCTGGCGGATGGCGTCTTTCGCCGATTAGCCCGCTACGTACTGGAATTTTCCCGCACCGGCGAGCGGGAAGCCGCCTGTCGGGCGGTGGAACCCGTCCCCACCGGACCTTGATCACGCGCCAGGCGATGCGGAGGGGAAATTATGGGCTCCCCATCTTTTGGAATGATGACATGTCCTGAAACGGTCTACTCCTGGAGCCTTTTTCCGCAAAACGTTTTGCCTCGTCGGGCAGTAAGTAATTGTTGCGGAACTTTTCGGCCTTTGTTAAACTGCTGCGGCTTTGAGCGCATTGATAGGGCCATGGATTCCATACCTGAGGTCCGCCCGTTACGCCCCCAAAGCGGTCCCATCCAGATCGAACGCCTGTTTCCTCCGATTCCGCGACGTGCATGGCGCAACTAGCCCCCGCGCCCCCGGGGGGGGATCGGGTCGCTCCGGCGGGGAACGCGCCTGCCGCTGGAACGGGTTCGTCGTGCTGGGAAACATCCTGAAAATACCCCCCGCCTTTTTCAAAGCGCGTCGGGTGCGTGCCAACAGAACGTCATCGGCTCTAAATAGAATGGAGATTCAAATGCATTCTTCCTCACGCAAGCACCGGTTGATGCGGACTTTGGCGGCCCTGTTGCTGGCGGGGGCGCTCTCGGGAGGGGCCATCGTTGGGGCCGCCGACTTCCCCTGGAAGGATGAAGTTTATACCAAGACCGTCTTCGAGGAAGACGTGAAGGTGCTGCTGGCGGAGATCCTCAAGCGCAACGGCCAGGATGTCATCTTCCGGCCCGGCGTGGCGGGCGTGGTGAACATGGAGTTCTCCAAAATGCCCCTGCAAGCCGCCTTCAACAAGTTGATGGAGGAAAACGGCCTCGCCGCCACCTTCGACGCCGCCACCAACAGCGTCACCATCAGCCAGGCCAAGGCCAGCATCGGCGGCGTCGAGGTCTTCAGCCCCGAATACGCCGACATCGTGGAAATTGAAAAGGTGATGGCCAAGTACGGCGCCCTGGATCAAGAGGTCCACCGGGTCCACGACGCCACCACCAACACCTACCTGCTCAAGGGACCGCAGGACAAGGTGCAGATGATGCTCGGCCTGATGAAGAAGATCGACAACGCCTTCAAAGTCAAGGCGATGGCCGAGTTGAACAAGGGCGACATGAAGAACAAGCTGGACAACAATCAGTACGAGATGAAAATCTTCCAGCTCAACTACGCCAGCGTCGACACCACCAAGGGCAAGTTCCAGGGCCAGGACGTCACCATTCCCGGCGTCATCGACACCCTTAAATCGTTCGTCGGCAACATTGCGGTGCGGGACGACAAGAAGGGCGCGCTCCCCAAGGATGAGGCCCTCCAGTCCGATGCCAACCGCACCGTGGTGTCGGTGGATCGCCGCACCAACTCGGTCATCGTGCAAGGCACCCGGGCGCAGATCGAAAAGATCGGCGCCGTGCTGGCGGAGCTGGACAAACCGGTCCCCCTCATCGAAATCGAAGTGCTGATCGTCAATGGGGCGGACAACATCACCCGGCAATTGGGGGTGCAATGGGGTGCCGCCGGCGGCCTGGGAAATGCTTTGAACGGCACGGTGGCCAATGTCACCACAAGTTCCCTGGCCGGTAACAACGTCACCTACCCCATCCTGCCTGCGGTTGGCGATTCCGCCGTGAGCCTCGCGAGTACCAGCAAGCTGGGAACTTCCAGTGCCGGGTTCATCTATCACGGCAGCCGTTCCATGCTGGATGTCACGTTGTCCGCTCTCGCCACGAATGGCGTGACCCAGACCATCGCCGCGCCTCGGATCGTGACCTTGAACAACATGGAAGCCAAGATCACTGACGCCCAGACCGACAGCGTACCTGTCACCACACTGAATAACGGTACCGTCGGGTTGCAAGCCATCAGCTCCGGTTTGAATCTCAACATCACCCCCTCGGTGATGCGCCAGGACCAGAACATCTCCTCCCGCATGGTGCGCATGGACATCAATGCGAAGAAGGATGCCTCTTCCGCGGGCACGATCGCGGGAGCGATCAAAGTGGCCGGACAGGAGATCAAGACCAACGTGATCATTCCTGAAAATGCCACCTTCGTGATGGGCGGTCTCTTCTCCACCGAGCGGGGAGAAACCGAAAATGGGGTGCCGGGATTGAAGGACGTCCCGCTGCTGGGCTATTTGTTCAAGTACCGGGAATCCATCGACAAACGAGTGGAAACCGTCTTCTTCCTGACTCCCAAGGTCTACGATCCCTCGACCATCGCCGACACCTTCGGCGGAGGCAAAATTCGCAACTACATGAATAAGCAACGGAACATCACCGAACAGGAATACGGCAAGCTGCGCGACAAGAGCGAGCTGATCGACCTCAAGCGGGTGGCCGAGGACGAATAATCCACGCCCAACGGCTTTGAAGAGTGGCACCGCGGGGGACGAAATCCCGCGGTGCCTCACCTCTCTTCCCGCTTCGAGCCGAACCCACCGGAAGGCCGCAAACCAAGGGCGGATACCTCCATGAACCAAAGGATGCTGATCTCCCTCAACTGGACCATCGGAACCATGCTCCTGGTGGCGGCCCTCTTCTATCCGGTTCTGGACGATAAATTCTTGACCGGCATGAAGAAGAAAGCGGCGGAACAGGTGGTGGACCGCATCGTCCGCCTGCAAGATGAAAATTATCAATTGCACGAACGCTACATCGAGTTCCTCCCCGACGCCCTGCCCCAGGATTTTCGCCAAAAAATGGGCCGGGATCTGAACACCGTGGACGACTTTGTCTACGAAGCCATGGTCAACGCCCAAGGGATGCTGGAAGTCCGGGCCCACGCCGCCGACAAGCTGATCAAGTCCGGCGACCTCCCGCCGCTGACCTTCACCTATCGAAAAAATCCAGTGGATAAACAAGTCACCCGGGAATGGACGAAGTACTCCAATAAAAAGCCGGGGTTGATCTAGTCCGACCCGATCCATCGGTGCCGCTCCCCCCCATGATCCGGAACAGGAAGAACACCTTGCCCAAGCCATTGCATTGGTTCGGAAAAATGGGCGCGCTGCTCGGGTTGAGCGGAGGGCTGCTGGTGGGCTGCGTTTCCACTCCCACCAGCCCTATTCCCCCCAACGCCGAAGCCGCGAGCAAAATGTCCGAGCTTCTGGCGGCGTTGGACGATCAAGCCCCCACGTGGAAAATCGGCGACCACTGGGAATACAGCGACGGCTATACCCTCGACGTGGATGAACTCTCCCCCGATGGTCTCACCCGCTTCCAACGCAAAGGTGCCAGCGAGGGATGGATCAAGCGCAAGGGGCTGTTCAAGGTGCAGGAACATGACGGCGACAGCCTGCGCCAAGTGGTCTTCAACAGCCGCAACCCGGAGAGCCTCTTTCCCCTGCGGGTGGGCAATCGGGTCACCTACATCCGGGAGTACATGAAGGAACAGACCCAACTGCGCCACGAAACCATCTGGACCGTGGAGGGGTTGGATATCCTGGAAACCCCCGCCGGCAAGTTCGACTGTTGGGTACTGACGATGTCCACCCGCAGCCTGGACAGCAACTGGACCGGCTATGAAAAATGGTGGTACAGCCCGGAAGCGCGTCATTACGTTCGCATGGAATACCAATACGGCAACGTTCCCCCAAGCTCCCGGGTGTTGATGCGCTACCACGTCGCCCCATGAGCGAAATATTGGACATTCCACGCAGAAGCGTGTCTTATCGTGGACATACAGTTCAAAAACTGCCGCCCTTTGTCCACAAAAAAACCTGCCCATTCAAGGCAGAACGTCGTTGGCGCATTCGGCACGAAGATTGAAACGTGCAAGTCCAGTGGATGGAGGGATACCGGTGGGGGGGAAAGCGCCTCGCCCTTGACCCGATCCGGGTTGCAATCCTAATTTGTACAGAATCTCAAGGAGACATTACCATGACTGGTGGACCCCTCGACATCACCCGGCGCCGCAAGGAAAAAGGTTTCACCCTCATCGAATTGATGGTGGTGGTGGCGATCATCGCCATCCTGGCCGCCATCGGCGTTCCCAAAATGACCGCCTTCATTCGCACCGCCGAAACCGCCGAGGCGACGGAGCAGTTCGGGCGCATGGTCTCCGCCTTCGAAGCCTACGCCACCTTGCATAACGACTCCTACTTGGGCTTGAATGGCAAAGTACTGCACCCGGTTTCCGCCACTTCAACCCTGACCGGCGTCATCTCCCATCTCTCCATCGACAATACGACCCACTTCACCTACACGGTGAACTCCACGGCGGCGGCCTATTGCATCAAGGCCGAGGGCAATGCCGCAGCCGCTACCAATGGGGTGCCGGCGGGTTCTCCCGGGGGTCTTGTCTTGTTTTCCAAAAATGCCACCGCTGGCGCCGATGGCTGGGATGGGCAGGTTTCAAACGTCAACTATATCTCGGGCTCCGGCCCCGCCGCCGCCGGCGGAAGCTGCACGGTTGCTGGCGCGGTTCAGTGATCACTGAGCTAACGGTGGATTGGTCGGGGTTGTCCGAGGAGACCTTGCGGCAAAGCTGACCATGTGGATGATCCAAAGCGATCCGGTTACGCGCCGGATCGCTTTTTTTGACTAATCCCGCTTATTTTTGCATACTATCCCCCCAGGATGAAAAACAGCCCGCAAGGGGCCACGTCAAAGGGGGGGAAAACCGATTGCCTGGGTATTTCCACGGGATGAAACGACCGGATCCACGCTGGAATTGGACCTGGTCCCTACGGGTGGATTGCTGATACGCCATGAATTCCGAGGAACGTTACGATCAATGGAAAGAGATCGGCGCCGGTGCCTTCGGCTCGGTCTATAAGGTCTATGACCGCATGTTGCAGCGGTGGGTGGCCATCAAGCTTCTCAAGGAGCAATACCGCAACGACGCCACCCTGGTGGAAGCCCTGCAACGGGAGGTGATCATCTCCCGGGATCTCCGTCACCCCAACATCTGCCCCATCCATGATGTCTACATGGGTTCCAAGGGCACGGGCACGGTGATGGATCTGATCGACGGCATCGAGCTGGCCAAGTGGCTGGAAGAGCACAAGGGGCACCGCCTGGAGACCCTGAAAGAGCGTTTCATGCTCTTCAAGCGGTTGGTGGAGGCCCTGGCCTTCGCCCACACCTACATCGTCCACCGGGACATGAAACCGGCCAACGTCTTCCTGATCAAGGGAGATCCCTCCCGCCCGGTGATCATGGACTTCGGGGCCTCGGTGGTGGGCGGCGGCAACGACGGCATCGTCGCCGGAACCCCCAAATACATGTCCCCCGAGCAGGTGGAAGCCCCGGAGAAGGTGGACAAACGCTCCGACCTCTTCTCCCTGGGGATCATGGCCTACGAATTTTTCACCGACACCATCCCCGAGACCTCGCTGCGGCAATATCTCAAAACCCGGATAATCCCCAAGCCGTCCCTCTCCTCCATCACCCCGCCCAGCCGCTTCTGCTCCGGCCTGCCCCGAGCCCTGGATCGCCTGATCCTCCAGCTCATGGCCTACCGGCAGGAGGATCGCCCCCAGTCGGCGGAAGAGGTGTTGCAAGTTCTCAACTCGGTCAAGTTGGACGAGGTCACCGTCATCGACGGCGCCGACGGCGACATCCGATCCAACGCCCTGCGACGCTCGGCGGCGCTGCCGGGGGGCATTTTGTTCATGGGCAGCCGCACCGGGCAAACCAACGAACGGCCCGTGGTCAAGGTGACGCTTTCGCCGTATCGCATCGCCCTGTTTCCCGTGACCAACGCCGAATACATGCAGTTCCTCCAAACCACCGGCTACGCCCCGCCACCCCGGCTGCCGGATCCGGTCTTTCACCTGCCCGACCATCCGGTGGTGGCGGTCACGTATGACGACGCCCTGGCCTACGCCCATTGGGCCGGCGGCTCCTTGCCCACCGAGGCGCAATGGGAATTCGCCGCCAAGGGGGGGGTCAAGTTTCCCCAATATCCCTGGGGCGACGACCCGCCCAGCGCCGCCCTGGCCAACATCGACGGCATCTCCAACGCCACCTCCCCGGTGGATGGCTGCCCGGCGGGAAAAAATCCCTACGGCCTGTACGACCTGTGCGGCAACGTCTGGGAGTGGTGCCTGGACGCCTACGATGCGGAGTGGTACGCCAAGTTGGATCGCGAGTGCCAGGATCCGTGCAACACCAAGCCGACAGAGGCGCGCCGGGTGTTGCGGGGCGGCAGTTTCGACGCCTTCGCCACCCAGGGGCGTTGCACCTTCCGCTTTTTCGCGTCACGCAACGAACGAAGCCAATCCATCGGCTTTCGACTGGTTTTCCCGGCCTGAGGCAGGACCGGGTTTCATTGCGCCGTCGCGTCGTTCGAGGGGATGACGCGGCGGATTGTTGATCCTTCCTGGAAAGGCGGGCAGGGATGGGACGACCGAACGAACTTTATTTCCAGGTGCGCTACACCGGTGGTCGGGCGGAAGAGTTGATCCTGCCCTATTCCAGCGAATACGTCCTGGGCCGCAAATCCCGCGGCGAGCCCAAACCCGGTCAGTTGATGCTGGATGATCAGTACATCTCCCGCCGCCATTGCCGGATTTTCTACGATGGCCCCGGCGATACCTGGGTGTTGGAGGATCTGGGCAGCAGCAACGGCACCTTCGTCAACGGCGAGGCCATCACCAGCGTGCTGGCCTTTCCTCCGGGAGCGGAGTTGCGGGTAGGGGCGACGCGAGTCACCTTTTCGATACAGCCCCGTATGCGACCGGAACAGCAGTCGCGGCCCGAGTTCGTGGTCGGCGGGGGAACGCCGACGGCCGGGGCCGAGGAAGCGACCATGCTCGCTGCGCCGCCCAGAGGTCGAGGAGCGGCGGCGGCTGCCGAGGAAGCGACCATGCTGGCCCGTCCCTCCCACGGTGGCGAGGACGAACCCACCATGATGGTTCGTCCCTCCCGCGCCCCCGCCGCCGAGGAGGCCACCATCCTGGCCGCGCCCTCACGGGGCGGCGACGAGGAAGAACCCACCCTGATGGTCCGCCCCCAACGAGGCGGCGGCGAAGCCACGGTGATGGCCAAGGCCCCCTCCCTGGCCGAGGCGGCCACCATGCTGGGGCAGACGGCGACCATCGTCGGCAAGCCCCCGACCCCCGGCGAGGCCGCCACGGTGATGGCCCCGGCGGCGGCTCTCGATCCAACCATCCTCGCCGCCCCCCCTCGGGCGGAGGGGGCCAAGGCGGCGGAAAAATCCTCCCTGGCCAGCAAGGCGGCCAGCAAGATGGGCGACATGCTGCGGAGCCAACCCGCCGCCGCCAAAAAGGCCGCCCCCCCCGAGGCGGAGGGAAAGTCCGAGGGCAAGGCCAACCCCGCCGTGCAAAACGCCCTGGGGTCCGGGGTCATCCGCGAATTGATCGACACCAACTTTCTCGACAATCGCAAGGTGGTGGAACTTTTCAACCTGGCCCAATCCACCGGCGACCCCTTCTTCACCCTGCTGGCCAGGGATCGCTCGATCAAATATTCCGGCGAAATCTACCGCTGGCTGGCCAAAAAGTACGACCTCCCCCTGATCGAAAGCGAGGATGTCCTCAACAACCGGGTGGAGGAGACCAAGTGGCTCTCCCTGCCCATCGGCTTCAAGCTGGGCGTGGCGGCGCTGCGCACGTCGGAAAAGGATTATCAGGATTTCGCCGTGCTGGACCCCTTCCACCCCCTGATGCGGGACTGGCTGGAACGCTCCTCCGGGCGTTCGGTGCGGCTCCATCTGGTGGATCCCAACATTTTCTATCCGGTGTTGCGGCGGTTGAACGCCCAAACCCGGGAGAGCGGCGACGAGGCCGCCATCACCATCGACATCACCACCCACGACGAGGACGTGGTGCGGGAAGCGCAAGCCGAGGTGGACGCCCCCAAGGTGGTCAACTTCTTCCTCTTCCGCTCCTACCAGCAAAAAGCCTCGGACATCCACATCGAGCCCACCGAGGAAAATTTGATGGTGCGCACCCGGGTGGACGGCATGTTGCACGAGGAGTTGACCCTGCCCCAGGCGATCCACCCCGCCGTGGTCTCCCGGCTGAAAATTCTCTCCGGCATGGACGTGGCGGAAAAACGCCGCCCCCAGGACGGTCGCTTCTCCGTGACCATCCGCAACAACCCCATCGACGTGCGCGTCTCCAGTTTTCCCACCGTCTTCGGCGAAAAGTTCGTGCTGCGGCTGTTGGACAAAAACGCCCTGCGCCCCTCCATCGACAACCTGGGGATGATGGCCCGGGATCTGCAACTGCTCAAGGACAAGCTCAACGCCCCCTTCGGCCTGATCATGATCAGCGGCCCCACCGGCTCAGGCAAGACCACCACGCTGTACTCCTGCCTCGCCAGCATGGACAAGGATCGCAAAAATATCCTGACCGTGGAGGATCCGGTGGAATACCGCCTCAAGGGGGTCCACCAGATGCAGGTCAACCACAAGATCGGGCTGAACTTCGCCTCGGGTCTGCGCACCATCCTGCGGCAAGACCCGGACGTGATCATGGTCGGCGAAATCCGCGACCAGGAGACCGCCCGCATGGCGGTGCAGGCCTCCCTCACCGGTCACATCGTTTTTTCCACCATCCATACCAACGACGCCGTGGGGGTGATCACCCGGCTGCTGGACATGGGCATCGAACCCTTTTTGGTGGCCACCTCCATCTCCATGGCCATCGCCCAGCGGCTGGTGCGCACCATCTGCACCCGCTGCAAGGATTACATCACCGGCGAGGCGTTGCTGGAGGAGCTCAAGAGCGACGGCATCAGCGAACAGCGCCTGAATGGCCTGGGCATCCTCATCGAACCGGAGATGGAGTACGCCCGGGGCAAGGGGTGCAGCCACTGCAAGGAGACCGGCTACACCGGGCGTCAACCGGTGTTTGAAATTTTCGACATGACCGACGAAGCCCGCGCCACCATCATGGGCTCCACCGAAATCAACGCCGGCAAACTCAAAGCCCTGGCCCGCAAAAAGGGCATGACCTCGCTGATCGACCACGGCATGCGACTGGTGGAAGAGGAGGTCACCACGGTCAATGAGGTGATCCGCGTCCTGGGCGAGAAACAGTAATGGCCACCGTCAAACTCGCCACCCTGCTGATTTTCACCAACCAGTTCGCCTCCATGCTGCGAAGCCAGTTGCCGCTGATCTCGGTGCTGGAAAACCTGAGCCGCGAAACCCCGCAAAAAGCCCTGCGGGAGGCCATCGAGGACGTAACCGACGATGTGATGATGGGACGGGATTTCGGCGACGCCCTGGCCGATCATCCCAAAATTTTCGACCACATCTACGTCAACGTGGTGCGGGCGGGAATGATGTCGGGCAAGCTCTCGGAGGCGCTGACCCAGGTTTCCGAATATTTGAACAAGATGGACAACATCGGGCGTCAGGTGCGCGGCGCGTTGTCCTACCCCCTGTTCATGCTGGTCGCCTTCTTTGCCGTATTCAACGCCATGGTGTTTTTCATCCTGCCCCGCTTCGCCACCATGTTCAACAGCTTCGGCAAGGAGTTGCCCTGGGCCACCCGGGTGCTGATGAGCATCGGAAATTTTTGGCGGGACAACTGGTTCCTGCTCGTTGGGGGCGTCGCGGCGGTGGGAATCAGCTTCATGGTCTGGGTGGCCACCCCCGACGGGCGCTACATTTGGGATGAAAACAAACTGAAATTTCCGGTGTTGGGCCCCCTGTGGCGGATGGCCGCCCTGGCCCGCATTCTGCGCACCCTGGGGGTGCAGTTGCACAACGAAGTGGAGCTACTCAAGTCCCTGGAGCTGGCGGCCCAGGGGTGCGGCAACGCCTACCTGGAGGACATCCTGCTCCACATCGCCGACGAGGTGGAGACCGGTCAGAGCATCTCCGAATGTTTCCGCGAGCATGAAATTTTCGAGGGCATCGTCTTGCAGATGATCAGCGCTGGCGAGGAGTCGGGGGAGTTGGACGAACTGCTGCTCTCTGCCGCCGACTTTTTCGAGCGGATGCTGGACAACCGCATCCAGATGGCCACCGGTTTGATCAACCCGATTCTCACGGTCTTCATGGGGCTCGCCATCGCCGGAATGATGGTGGCGTCGTTCCTGCCGGTCTTCGAGATGGGCGGCGCGGTGAAGGGATGATCTCCGCGCCCTCGCCGAATGGGCGGGGCGGCGGATCCAGCGGGAAAGCGACGCGGGTTAATACGGGGCGAGGGATTCCGCCGACCCGCACCACCGGGCGGGGAAAACACCAGGGGCGAAATCGGGGTTGACGATTCATGTATCTCCAATTCTTCGGTCTGACCGAGGCCCCCTTCACCATCGTGCCCAATCCCCGTTTCGTTTTTTTCAGCAAACGGCATAAGGTGGCGTTTTCCCATTTGGTCTACAGCATCCGCAACGGCGACGGCATCGTCGTGTTGACGGGGGAGGTGGGGACGGGCAAGACGACCCTGGCGCGCTATCTCATCGAGCAACAGGACGAGGGGAGCGAGATCCTCCCCACCAACGTCGAGGTGGCGATCATCTCCAACACCGGCTTCAGCGTCTCGGAGCTGATGGAAGAGATTTTGAAGGATTTGCGCATCCCCCTGCCGCCGCTGGAAGCGGGACGGGAACGGGGATTCAAGGCAATGGTGGATGCGCTCAACGTCTATTTGCTGGAAGCCCACGGCAAGGGACGCAACACCGTCGTGATCATCGACGAGGCGCAAAATCTCTCCACCGAGGTGCTGGAAAAGATCCGACTGCTGACCAATCTGGAGACCTTCACCTACAAACTTCTCCAGATCATTCTCATCGGTCAGCCGGAATTGAAACAGGTGTTGGCCCGCAACGAACTGCGGCAACTGGATCAGCGGGTGACGGCCCGGTACCACATTCTGCCCATGGATGTGGAGGAGACGCGGGAGTACATCCACTATCGATTGCGGCTGGCGGGTCGGGCGACGCCGATTTTCACCCCCTGGGCGGTGCGGCTGGTTCATCTGCTCTCCGGGGGGGTGCCCCGGGAGATCAATAAATTGTGCGACCGTTCGCTGCTCGGGGCCTGGGCCCTCAAGCAGGAGCGGGTGGGGCCGTGGATCGTGCAACAGGCGGCCCGGGAGATGCAGGATCGCTCCCCCTGGCGGGTGCTGCTCACCCCCCAGGCGAGGCGACCCCTGGGTGCCTCCCTGGCGGTGGCGGCGCTGGCGGTCTGGCTGGTGGGGCTG
>JADGAP010000009.1 GCA_015231965.1 Magnetococcales bacterium
CCCGAAGGCCCCGGTGGGAACCCCCTCGGGCAACCGTCCAATGGTGCGCTCACCACAGCACGGGCAGACCAGTTCGTGAATCCGATACTCCGTCACAAGGGGGCGGATTTCGGGAATCTCCGCCACCTGATGCCGTCCTGGATGGGCGTCTTCACCTTCCAATCGTCCGCCACACCCATGGCAGACTTCCGGTTTGACCTCCACCGTGCGATCCACCTGTTCGGGCGGGAGCATCTGCCGCGAGGTTCCCTTGTGCCCAGGCTGCCCGCCGCGAGGCCGTCCCGTTGAAGGCTTGCCCGGTCGCTTCATGGACGGAGGATCCTGCGACGGCGGCTTGGACGAGTTGTTGGAATTCTGCCGCAGCCTCTCCTCCAGCAGGGCCACCTTCTGCATCAAAACGGCAATCTGCTCCTGCAAACGGACGATCATCTCCCGCTGCGCCAGGTTTTCAGCCTTCAGGCGAGCATTCTCCAACAACAGGGCATTGACATCTATCTCCGTGTTTTCTCTCATGGAACTCACATTGAGCGCTCATAATCACTTTTGTCAAGGGCTGACGCAGCTTCTACTGGGCTGAACGGTTACTTTAATTTTATCGAATAATTTCCGTGCTGCTTCGACGACATCTTGAAACGCCTGCGTCCCCACCACCGGACGGGGAGGTTTGTCGGCAATGCCAAGCAGGAGATGACCGCCGCCTTCGTTTGCAATGGCGATACAATATTTGGATAACGTCGTAAAGTCGAATTGAGTCTTTGCCTCCTTGAACTCAAGTCGTTGGTGTTCACTGGCGGATTGTCGCCAAATGTCGATTTGTTTGGGAGTGATGCTCATGTGGCAAACCTGAGAGGTTTTGGGAATCATGGGATGGGCCGCCCGTTGAAATATTGTGATCTTATTTTAAAGTTGGAGGATGGATGCCGGGCGCGGCACACCCTCTTTCCCGTGCATCAGAGTGTTTTCATCTACCCTGTCGTCACGCGATGCGCGCCTCGGGCTGTTCCGCCGCCGCGTCCTCCCGCCACACCACCCGGCGCAAACTCCAGACGCCCTCTTCCTTGCGCCACAGATGAGGCGAACGAAACCGCTCGGCCAGATGGAGAAAATAGTCCCGATCCATCCTCGGCTGCTCGAATTGACGGCTGGCGGCGGGATACTCCCGCTCCGGCAGGCTGAGATAACGGAAAATCTCCTCGGCGAACCGCTCGGGAAACTCCCCGTCAAATTTTTTCACCAGGGCCACCCCCTCTTCCCGGGTGATCTCCTCGTTGCGGATCTCCTGGGCGGCGTCGTAGGTGGCCCGACCGATGCCGAACTTGATCCACGTGGTGTAATAGTGAAAATCGTCGATGCGGTCGTCGATGCTGTTGTATTTACTGTAGGTGCCCGGGGTGCGCTCGGGAGAGGGCTGAAATCCCCCATTTTCCACGGCGTAATAGAACGCCCCCTGGGGATGCCACGGCAAGTAGTAGCCCAGATAGTGGACCTCGACGTTTTTCTCTTCCAACCGCTGGGGATCGGCGGGCAGATAGGGGGCCAGGGCGTACCGCTCCACGCCGAAATGACGCTCCAGGTCGGCGGCGGAGACCCCCCCCAGGTAAAGTTTCTCCCAGGCGGCGTCGGCGGCATAGTAGGCCCGATCCCGCTTGGGGGTCAGGGTGTCGGCCCGGGCGTTGCCGTATTCCGCCTCGTTCTCGCCGTAAAAAATCAGGGGAATGTCGTGGAGCAGGGCCATCTTGGGGGCGAGATTTTTCTGCCCCAGGATGAAGGGCTGGAAAGGATGAAACAAATTTTCCACCGCCAGCCGGGTGAGCAATCGGTGGGTGCGACCATCGGGGGTCATGAGTTGATTGTCGAACCCGGCGTGGATCCAGGCCTGGAAATTTTTCCAGCCCCAATCGGTGTGAATGTGGGGTGCCCACGTCACCGTCAGGGGGTGCATGCCGTATTCGTACTTGAGCTTGTGGGCGGCGTAAAAGCTGTCCTTGCCCCCGGAGCCGGGAACGAGACAATCGTAGGAGCCGTCGGTTTTGCGAAAACGGTCGCACAACGCCCGCAACTGCCGCTCCCGCTCGGCCCAGTCCACCCGTTTTTTCTGCTCGATGGTCCGGCAGGCGTCGCACACCCCCTCGGCGTCGAAATGGATGGTCTCCTTGCGGCTGGCGGCGGTGTGCTGAAACTCCACCGCCGAGTTGGGCCGCTGGTTGGAGATGACGCAACGGGCGCAAAAACGCACCTCGGCGGGCAGGCCGTACTTGGCGGCGCGACGCCCCTCCGGCGCGGCGAAGTCTGCGTCCTCCACCGGTTCAAGTCGGGGATAGGGGGGTCGATCCATGGAGGCGCTCCCGCATCAGCCATTCGGCCAACTGAAAATCCAGGGGGGTGTCGATATCCAACGACCGCTCGGGGGGCATGACGCACCCCCGGGTTTGCGGCCCGAAAAAGGAGCGGCTCTGGGAGAGCCACCCCGCCCGGGCGACATAGACCGCGCCGTTGGGAACATAGGCCTTGGGCAACTGCTGGCGTTGCAACTCGCTTTTGTCCTCCCCCAGCAGCGGGGCCAGCAACCCGTTGTCGCCGAGGGCGTACATCCACGCCGGGCTTTTGCCCGTCGCCGCCACGGAAACCGCCGCCTTGACCTCCTCCTCGCCGCAGGCCTCCAGGCAGGCCAGGATGTCCTCCGGCAGGCGCAGGGGCGAGGTGGGTTGCAGCAGCACCGCCAGTTGCACGCAGCCTTGCACCATCCGCAGGGCGTGGAGCAGCGCCTCGGTGGCGGAAACGTCGTCTTCCGCCCACTTGGCGGGGCGGAGGAAGGGGACGTCGGCACCGTATTGCCGGGCAACCTCGGCGATCTCCGCATCCTCGGTGGAGACGATCACTTGATCCAACCCCGGCGTGGCCAGGGCGGTCTCGATGGTCCAGGCCAAGAGCGGCTTGCCACAAAACGGCTTGAGATTTTTCCTCGGGATCCCCTTGGAACCGCCCCGGGCCGGGATCACCGCCAAATATTTGCCCTTTTTCACGATCATGCGAACTCCTCCGCGTAGTCCTGACAGGCCTGCTGAAAATCCCCCATCCGGCCAATGTCCAGCCAGTATTCCAGAAAGGGGAAGGCCGCCGCGGTCAAACCTCTTTCCAACGTCATGCGGAACAGGTCCGGCATGTCCAGGGGGCTCCCCGGAGGAATCAGCGACAGCACGACGGGGTCCAGCAGATAAATTCCGGCGTTGACGAAATACTCCTCCACCGGCTTTTCCACAATGTTCAGCAGTCGAGGACCGTCCAGATCCACCACGCCGTAGGGAATGGCCTGCTCCACCTTGCGCACGCACATCGTCGCCTTGGACTGATGCTCGTGGTGGAACGACAGCACCTGGCCGAAATCGATTTTGGTCAGCAAATCACCATTCATCACAAAAAACGGGAGGCGGGGTTTTTCCGGCAGCAACGCCAGGGAACCGGCGGTTCCCAGCCGATCCGGCTCCTCCACATACTGAATGGAGACGCCCCACTTTTCGCCGTTGCCGAAATGGCGATGAATCATCTGTTTTCGGTAGTTCACCGAAAAATAAAAATGGCGAAAGCCCGCCTCGACGAAGCTTTCGAGAATAATTTCCAGGATCGGCTTGGAGCCGATTTTGAGCAGGGGCTTGGGGCATTCCTGGGTCAGGGGGGCCAGTCGGGAGCCCAAGCCGCCCGCCATCAGCACCACCGGATTGTCCCGGGGGCCGGGTCGGGCCAACTCCTGGTAGGTGATCAGATTGACCACCCGCCCCTGGGCGTCGACGATGGGGATGTGGATCAGGTCCGATCCCCGCATCAGGGCCAGGATCCACTCCTTGGAGTCGGACTCCCGGGCCACCACCGGCTTGGTGGACATCACCTGGGCGACCGGGGCGTCCAGCCCCAGGCGGCGCAACAGCCCTCGTCGCACGTCGCCGTCGGTGACCATGCCCAGCAATTTCATCGCCGGATCCACCACCAGACCCAGCCGCAACACCCCCTTGTCGATGATCTCCAGGGCCTGGAGAATCGTGGTTTCCGGGGTGAGCAGGACATGGCGCCAATCGTTCATCAAGACCACCCGACAAAAGAGGGGCGAGAGGGAGGTCGGGAGGACGCGGGAGGGGACGAGGCGTCGTTCCCCGCGCCAGGAACCCCGATCCACGCCGCGTCGGCCATGGAACGGTCAGATTTCTCGCAGGGTGTTGGCTCCCCCATCAGCCAAAATCGCCTCCACCCGGGCCCGCCACAGGGCGGCGAAGCGGGCCGCGTCGTCGGGATCGCCGGCCATGGCCCCGGGCATCGCCTGACCCATGGCGGGATCGGGGGGAATGGCCGCCGCGGAATAGAGCAACGTCACCCGACCGCCCCCATCCACCCGCTCCAGGGTAACGCTCCCCTGGGGCTCCCGGTTCTCGAAACGCATCAACCCCCGCCGGACGTGGAGTCCCCCCAGGCCGCCGAACCCGTTTTCCGCCGCCGCCCCGGTGATCAGGGTGAGAATTTGGCTGATGGGGCCGTTGACCCCGGCTTGGACCGGTCCGGGGGCCGTCACCCGCACCGCCCCCCGCTGGGGAAGGAGCCCCGCCGTCGCGGGATAAAGCCGCTCCATGCCGCGAATCGCCAACAAAAAGGCCCCCGCCACCGTGGGACAAGCGTGGCCCGCCACCTTGACCGCATCGTCGAAGGTGTAGGTCAAGATTCCCTCCCCCGCCCCCAGCAGGCGGGCCAGGGGATCTTGCACGGTGAGGGCGGGTTGGGGGGCGAACAACGTCATGGATCCACTCTCCAGGGGGGGATGGGCGAGGAACACTCCCCGCAAAATCAAGGCTGCCGCGCTTCCTCTCCCGATCACGCCTGAAAGGGAGCGCATCCCGAAATCACGCGGGGAGGGTCGGTTGGCGCAATTCGGCTTCAGCCTTGCATATTACGTCAAAGCGACGCCACGCACAGGTGATTTTGTCGCCGCGCCGCCAAAACGTCGGCGCGGCGCGGGGAGATCGTCTCCTCGGAGGGCGTTCCATCGAGGGATCAACGGACCCAACGGATTGCGTTCAGAGGAAACCATGGCCAAGTCGATACTGCTGGTGGACCCCTTTCGCGGGACGCGGGCCCTGGTGCGGAGCTATTTGCAATCGGAGTTGGGGGAGGTCATCCTGGTCGAAGCCGACTCGCTGGATCGGGCCGCCGCCCTGAGCGCGGGACGATCCTTTGATCTGGCCATATGGAGCGACCGTCTGCCCGGCATCGATCGCCTGCTCTCCGACGAGGGCGGCGGAGCGGAGTTGTTGCGTCTGCGTCGGAGCTGCCCCTTTCTCGTGCTGTTTCATACGCCGCAACGCCCGGAGCGCATCGCCCGCTTCGCCCTGGGGGGGCTGACCCATGGCCTGCCGTCCCCCTTCACCCCGGAAGAGTTGGCCGCCCGGGTGGAAGCCCTCACCCCGTCCCGACCCATGCGCGCCACCCCCCGCCTTTCCGCCCCCGACAGCCGGGTTTCGTTGCGGCTGGGCGATCTTCTCCTGGAAGGGGAGTTGATCAACGTCAGCCTGGGCGGTTTTCTCTGTGAACTGGTGTGGGATGTTGGGGACGAATCCCGGGAAAGCTCCTGCCGACGGTGGGATGCCATTCTCTCTCCCGCCAGGCTGGAAGCGGTGGCGGCGGGCTTGCATTTTCCCCCGGAGCTGGGAGGCGTCTCCTTGGAGGGGTTGTCCTGCCAATGGGTGGCGTTGCGGGTGATGAGCCGTCTGCCCGATGGACGCCTGGAGCGGTTGCGTTTGCGCTGGCAGTGGATCGATCCCCCCCTCCCCCGGTTGCAAGAGGTGGAGGCGATCATCGACCGCTGGCGCGCCGCCACCCTGGCGGCCTGGGAAAACGACGGAGCCGCCGCCGCCCCGGCCTGAGGACGCCGCGCCCCACGGCGGAGGATGGGGCGGTTCATGGGATGCGGCGCGCCGTTGATCACCACTCGACGATGCGTCCCAGGGGAATCGCCTCTCCCGGACCGCCGCGATGGGCCATTTGCGCCAGGAACAACTCCGCCGTCGCCACGGCGTCGGAGAGGGCGTTGTGCGCCCGGTAGCGGGGCAGGCCGTGACGCTCCCGCAAGGCGGCTAGGCGCAACTCCCCCTCCTTGGGAGGGTGATTTTTTTTCGTCAGGGCGTGCAAGGCCAGGCTCATGGTATCCACCATGGGCAAGGGAGGGGCCACCCGGTAGAGTTGAAGAGACGCCTGATGGATGAAGGCCCGCTCCAGGGGGGCGAAATGGGCCAGGATCACCCGTCCGGCCATGGCCTGGAGCAGACGCCCCAGGGCTTCCGCCAGGGGCAGCCCTTCCAGGGCCATCTGGTCGTCGGTCAGGCGGTGGATCACCGCCGTTTCCGGCGGAATGGGGCGGGTGGGCCTGACCAGCAGATGGACCGCCTCCCCCAGCCGCACCCGCGCCTCCCGGATCGGGACGAAGCCGATGCTCAACACCTCGTGGCGGGCGGCGTCGAAACCGGTGGTCTCGAAATCCAGGGCGAGATACTCCACCGCGTCCCAGGGGAGGTCGTCCCGGGGAAACGGGGTGGACAAAAAATGGCGCAACGGCCCCTCCGGGGCTTGTCGGAGTTGGTAGCGTCGCCGCCAATCCGCCATTCGGGCGCGCATCCCCATCCTCCCGCCTCCTTCAGGTCAAGAGCGCAATTTGATGGTGATGGGCCAGCGACCGCTGCATGACCCGCACCACGCGAAAGGCGTCCTTCAAATGTTGCCGCTCGAAGTCGGAAAGCTCCTCCGGCGACAAATGGTTGTTGGGAATCTTCCCTTCCCGGGCTCTTCGCGCCTGATGGCGAAAACGGGTGGCCCCGATAAATTCCATGGCTTCGCTCAAATCCCGGGCGGCGGCGGGGGTGACGCTCCCCTTGACGCTGGCAAGGGAGAGACGCTCCCAGGTGTTCACCGCCGTCACCTCGGTTTCCAGAGCGTAGACCCGCGCCATGTCCACGATGGGAATCACCCCGTTGAGTTTCAAATCCAAGGTTGCGGCGTGTTCGCCGGTGCGCTCCAGCACCAGGTTGCGAAAAAAGCCCAACGGCGGTTGGCGACTCAGCGCATTGTCCGCCATGTGGGCCAGGAATACTTTGTTGTCCCTGGCTTTTTTTAAGACGGAGCGGTGCAGGTCATCGAACAGCGCGGCGTCGCCATGCACCCGCCGAAGGTCGAAAAAGACGCTGGAGAGCATCAACGCCTGCTGGGTGGGATCGTCGATCCATTGGGCAAAGAGGTCTCGCCAAATCCGGGCCGGTTGGCGCCATTGGGCGTTGCTCGCCATCATCTCCCCGGGGCAATAGTCATAACCGCAGGCGTCCAGCCCGTCGCAGACGAACTGGCTGAATTCGGCGAAATAGCGTCCATGGGCGGCGGGGGTGTAGGCGTCGTCCAGAATCAGACCGTTGTCCTGGTCCCCCTTGGCCCCTTGTTCCTGTCGTCCTTGGGATCCCCCCGCCATCCAGGCGTAGGCCACGGGGGGGCGGCCCAGGCGCTCCTCGGCCATGCGAATCAATCGCAGGGTGATGGCGTCGGTGAGGTGGGTCAGGGTGCGCCCCAAGGCTTGCGCGGTGACATTGGCCGACGTCATGCTGACCAGGAGCCGATGCGACGCCTGGGCCGCCTCGCGTAGTTCCGCCAGATCCGTCAGGCGGTGGATACGACCCACCAAATAGACCGGAGAACTTCCCAGTTGCTTGAATGACACATCCGCGCTGGTCAAAATGCCCGTCATCCGGCCGTTCCGGCGCACCGCAAGATGATTTATATTTTGTTCCTCCATCAACAGCATGGCGTCGATGGCGGGACTCTCCTCATCGATGGAGAGCGGGTGCGGGGTCATGATGGTGGAGACCGGAAGCTCTCCCGGCAGCCCGGTGGCGACGGCGCGGAGGGTGATATCGCGATCCGTCACGATCCCTTGCGGAATCTTCCCATCGCTGAGCAGTAGGGCCGAGCATTGATGGAGCATCAAGAGTTCCGCCGCCTGACGGATCGTGATCGAGGTGGGCGCGGTCACCCCCGGGCTGGGGGCGAGGTCGCTGACCCGGGCGGAGCCGAGGTCGAACAGGGAGAGGGAGTCCCGGGGGGGGGTGCGCAGGGCGCTGCGCAATCGGTCGGCCCCCAGGGGGACGAAAAATTCGGCGAAGGCGTAATCTTCCTGGCAAAGACGCTGAAACTCCGTCACGGGCAGGCGATAGATCAACGCATCCTCGATGGCGGTTACCCGGTTGCGCACCTTGCCGCCCCGGATCAAGGCCTGCGCCCCGAACAACTCGCCCTCGCCCAGGCGGCGCAGCAGTTCGCCATCGGGGCCATGGACCTCCACCGCGCCGCCGCGAATGAGATGCAAGGCGTCGGTGCGCCCGCCGGAGGTCAAGATTTCCGTCCCCCGGCGGGCGTACTGAATCTCCATGCGCACGGGCAGATCCCGCCGCAATTCAGGGGAGAGCAGGCTGAACGGCGGGTAGAGGGCGAGGAAGTCCAATACTTCCAGCAGTTCGATCTCCATCGTGAATCGCCCCTCCGGGAGAAAAAAACGGCCCCGCTTGCACAGCGGGGCCGGATGAACCACAACACCGCCAGGGCGTGGCGGACTAGTGCTTGGAAGCCCCCACCGCGCCGATGCCGGTTTCGCAACGGATGCTTTGGGCCTCGAAGGCCCGCTTTTCCCGCTTGGCCCGCTCGGAGCCGTCGGTGATGGAGAAGAACCAGGTGCCGACGAAGGCCATGGTCATGGAGAAGATGGCAGGATCCTTGTAGGGGAACAAGGGGGCGGCGTGGCCAAACACGTCCACCCACACCGTCTTGGAGAGCACCACCATGATGATCGTGCTGAACAATCCCATCAACCCGCCGATGACCGCGCCGCGGGTGGTCAGACCTTTCCAGTAGATGGAGAGGATGAGGATGGGGAAGTTGGCGCTGGCGGCGATGGCGAAGGCCAACCCCACCATGAAGGCGACGTTCTGCTTTTCAAAGGCGATGCCCAGCCAGATGGCGATAACGCCGATGACCAGGGCGGCACCTTTGGAGATGCGCATCTCCACCCGTTCATCCACTTTGCCCTTCATGATGGCGTTGGCGTAGATGTCGTGGGAGACGGCAGTGGCACCCGCCAGGGTGAGACCCGAAACCACCGCCAGGATGGTGGCGAAGGCGACGGCGGAGATGAAGCCGAGGAAGAGGTCGCCGCCGGTGGCGTGGGCCAGGTGGATGGCGGCCATGTTGTTGCCGCCCCGCAGGGTGCCCTTGACCAGATCCAGGTACTGATTGTCCGGGGCCACCAGCACCACCGCGCCGAAGCCGATGATGAAGGTGAGGATGTAGAAATAACCGATGAAGCCGGTGGCGTAGAAGACCGACTTGCGGGCCTCCTTGGCATTGCTCACGGTGAAGAAGCGCATCAGGATGTGGGGCAGGCCGGCGGTGCCGAACATGAGGGCCAGACCCAGGGAGATGGAGGAGATGGGGTCGTTGACCAAGCCGCCGGGGGCCAGCACGTTTCGTCCGTCGGCCACCGCTTTCTTGTGATCGGCCAGGGCGCTGCTCTTGACGCCCTCAAGGGCCATGGTGAAGAACTTTTCCAGGTCGAAATTGGCGGCGGCCAAGGCCGCGATGGCGATGAAGGTGGCCCCGGAGAGGAGCAACACCGCCTTGATGATCTGCACCCAGGTGGTGGCCAACATGCCGCCGAAGGCGACGTAGAGGATCATCAGGGCACCCACCATGACGACGGCCAGGCTGTAGTCCAGGCCGAAGAGGGTGCGGATGAGCTGACCGGCACCCACCATCTGGGCGATGAGGTAGAGGATGACGGTACACAACGTGCCCAGGGCTGCGAAAGAGCGGACCGGCATGCGCTCCAAACGGAAGGAGGCGATGTCGGAGAAGGTGTAGCGCCCCAGGTTGCGCAGTTGCTCGGCCATCAGAAAGAGAATGACGGGCCACCCCACGAGAAAGCCGATGGAGTAGATGAGTCCGTCATAGCCCTTGGCGAAGACCATGCTGGAGATACCCAGGAAGGAGGCGGCGGACATGTAGTCGCCCGCAATGGCCAAGCCGTTTTGCATGCCGGTGATGCCGCCGCCGGCGGCGTAGAAATCCTTGGCCGACTTGGTGCGGCTGGCCGCCCAGTAGGTGATGCCCAGGGTAACGGCCACGAAAATGAAGAACATGACGATGGCGGTCATGTTCATCGGCTGCTTTTCCGCCGCCTTGGGAATGTCGGCGGCCCAAACGGAGAGCGGTGCCAGCAACGAGAAGGCCCCCAGGAGGCCCGTGGTGAGGGAGGCGCTTTTCATCACTTGGCTTCCTCCTTGATTTGACGGGTCAACTCGTCGAACTCGCCATTGGCGCGGCGAACGTAAATGCCGGTGAGGATGAAGGCCCCGACAATGATCAAGGCTCCGACGGGGATGCCGATGGTGATCACGCTGCCCTTGGCGATGGGCGCTCCCAGGCTGGCCGGGGAGAAGGCGATGACCAGGATGAAGGCGTAGTACATGACCAACATGATGATGGAGAGGATCCAGGCGAACCTACTGCGCTTGGAGACCAGCTCCTGGTATTTCGGATTGTTGCGGATTCGTTCGATCTGTCCGCTGTCCATGACTTGTTGATCCATAGATTTTCCTTTCCGGAGGAAGGCGCGAGGTTCGAGGGATTGCCTTGCCGCAAGAGCAGCCATTCGAAACCAACGCGCGATTCGGGGGGAGCGCCCCCCCTTGGTAGGGCGCATTCGCGACGCCCCCCTCCCCCCCCGGAGAGCTCGGGGAAAAAAGGGGGGCGGCGATGGCGTTTGTGACGCTCAGCCGGTGGGCTGGCGGTTGTCGATGAGCTTCTGCACCACGGTGGGATCGGCCAGGGTGGTGGTGTCGCCCAGGCTGTCCAGTTCGTTGGAGGCGATCTTGCGCAGGATGCGGCGCATGATCTTGCCGGAGCGGGTTTTGGGCAGGCCAGGGGCCCATTGGATGATATCCAGGGTGGCCAGGGCACCGATCTCCTTGCGCACCAGGGTGACCAACTCCTTGCGCAGCGCCTCGGTGGGCTCCACGCCGACCATCAGGGTGACGAAGGCATAGAGGCCGTTGCCCTTGATGGGATGGGGATAGCCCACCACCGCCGCTTCCGCCACCTTTTCGTGCAGCACCAGGGCGCTTTCGATTTCGGCGGTGCCCAGGTTGTGGCCGGAGACGATGATGATGTCGTCCACCCGACCGGTGATCCAGTGGTAGCCGTCGGCGTCGCGGCGGCAGCCGTCGCCGGGAAAGTAACGGCCCGGATAGGCGGCGAAATAGGTCTCGAAGAACCGCTTGTGGTTGCCGTAGACCGTGCGCATCATCCCCGGCCAGGGCGTGGAGATGGTCAGAATGCCGGAGCATTCGCCCTCTTGCACCACGCCCTTTTCATCCACCACTTCCGGCGTCACGCCAAAGAAGGGACGGGTGGCGGAACCGGGCTTGAGGGGGGTGGCACCGGGCAGCGGGGTGATGAGGATGCCGCCGGTTTCGGTCTGCCACCAGGTGTCGACGATGGGGCAGCGGGAGTCTCCCACCACGTGATAGTACCATTCCCACGCCTCGGGATTGATCGGCTCGCCCACCGAACCCAGGATGCGCAGGCTGGAGCGGCTGGTCTTCTTGACGAAAGCATCCCCTTGGGCCATCAGCGAGCGAATGGCGGTGGGGGCGGTGTAGAAAATGTTGACCTGGTGTTTGTCGATCACCTGCCAGAAGCGGGAGGCGTCGGGATAGGTGGGAATGCCCTCGAAGACCAGGGTGGTGGCGCCGTTGGAGAGGGGGCCGTAGACGATGTAGCTGTGGCCCGTCACCCAACCCACGTCGGCGGTGCACCAGTACACATCGCCGTCATGATAGTCGAAAATGTACTGATGGGTGATGCCGGCGTAGAGCAGGTAGCCGGCGGTGGTGTGCAGCACCCCCTTGGGTTTGCCGGTGGAGCCGGAGGTGTAGAGGATGAACAGGGGATCCTCGGCGTCCATGGGTTCGGCGTCGCAGACCGGGCTGGCGGCGGCGAGGGCGTCGTGATACCAGACGTCCCGCCCTTCGGTCATGGGGACCGGGCTTCCCGTCAGTTGGACGGTGAAGACGGTGTGAACGCTGGGGCAGGATTTGAGGGCTTCATCCACATTGGCCCGCATGGGGATCTTCTTGGAACCGCGCACCCCCTCGTCGGAGGTGACGACGGCGCAGCATTCGGCGTCGTTGACCCGGTCCTTGATCGAGTCGGGGGAGAAGCCGCCAAAGACGATGGAGTGGATGGCACCGATGCGGGTGCAGGCCAGCATCGCCACCACCGCCTCGGGGATCATCGGCATGTAGATGCAGACCCGGTCGCCTTTTTTGACATTCCGCGCCTTCATGGCGTTGGCGAAGCGGCAGACCTCCTCGTGGAGCTGCTTGTAGGTGATTTTTTTCGACTGGTTGGGGTCGTCGCCTTCCCAGATGATGGCCGTCTGGTCGCCCCTGGTCGCCAGATGGCGGTCCAGGCAGTTGTAGGAGACGTTGATCTTGCCTCCTTCAAACCAGCGGATTTTGGCTTGATGAAAATCGTAGTCCAGAACCCTGTCCCACTTTTTAAACCAATGGAGGCGTTGTTCGGCCTGTTCGCCCCAGAATCCCTCGGGGTCTTCCACGGAGCGGCGATACATCGCCTCATAGGTTTCCGCGTTGATGTGGGCGTGAGCGGCCACGGCGGGTTGAACGGGGTAGATCTTCTCGCTCATTGTGTCAATCCTTTCTCGCACAGGCTCTGGCTTCATCCTATATTGTTCGGTTCGTCCGTCATCCCGTCGCCCTTGCGCCGTCTTGTCCCCGCCCCAGCTCCAACCATGGAACCAGGGGGAGGTCTGGCGCTGGAGGGGGAGGCCTCGGCGGAGGGTGGTGCCGAGGCTAGGTTCGGGTCCGCCGCCGCGCCAGGGAAGAGCCGACGGCTCCGCGGCCCTTTTTGGCATCGATGGTCACGCCCTTGGGCGATTCCGCCTCGGGGACGGAGGACATTCGCCAGGTACGATTTCAAGTGGTTGGATGGTAGAAAATTCCAGAATGAACTGTAAAGCTGGGTCGCACAGGAAATGTTTATTATCTCTATGAATCAATATTTTGCATCGCATCATAGTTATGAATATCAACCATCATTACGGTGCAATAAATCCCACGAATTTCTGGGAGATAAGTTCATTATATAATACAAAATCAGATAATTATGCTCCCTATCAAGGGGCGGGGCAGGGGCGTTTCAAGCCCATTATCACGCAGCATCAATGGCGACTATTTCAATAAATGGATTGTGCAACGCAGCAAAGCGTAATATTCTAGTAGAATCAAATGGGGCTACGGGATTCCGGAGGACGGACCGCCCCGGAGAAGCCTCGACTTGAACCGCTTTTTCCAACATTGCCGAATAAAATGATCTCTATTCGACGATTCCTCAGGGAGAGATATCATCCTGCCTGAAATATCATTCATCCCAGAGTCCCCTGAAAAAAAGTCCACTTCGAGAGTTCGATCTATTTATTGTCCATAAGTTACATGACTGTGCAAGACTGGGTCAAACATAGTGGAATCAACAGGTCACGAGACTCATGCCGACCGTCTCCAGACTTTTTTCGGGGGACTCATCCCAGAGTCCCGATTTTTCGGGGCGCGATATGGCATGGCGGCTCTTGAAAGGGTTTGGAAGGGAACGCGGGGGGAAAGTTCCCGAATGGTTCAAAATGGCTCAGGGACGAGGGGGAGGGAGATGACACCACGCATGGATCGCCAGGAAGCCTCCGCCCATCGCGAAGGGCCGCGGGATCTGACGCCGCTGTTGCAACCGCAGGCGGTGGCGGTGGTCGGGGCGTCGCGGGTGCCGGGCAAGATCGGGCATGAAATTTGGGTCAATTTGCAGCGGGGGGGATTTCAGGGGGCGTTGTACGCGATCAATCCCAACGCCGAGTCGATTTTGGGAGCGCCGTGTCTGAACTCGATCCGGCAGGCGCCCCGGGGGGTGGATCTGGTGGTCATCGCCTTGCCGCCGGAGGGGGCGATGGAGGCGGCGCGGCAAGCGGTGGACCATGGCTGCCGCGCCCTGGTGATGGTGGCGGAGGGATTTCGCGAACGGGGCGGCGAGGGGGCGGCGCGAGAGGCGGCCCTGGCGCGGATGTGTCGGGAGCGGGGGGTGATCTTGCTCGGTCCCAACAGCCTGGGCGTGATCAACACCCACCATGGACTCAACGCCAGCTTCGCCATGACCCAGCCGGGGCCGGGGGGGGTGGCGATTTTGTCCCAGTCGGGCTCGGTCTGCACGGCGGCGCTGGACTGGATGGCGGCCCGGGGGGTGGGGTTGTCGGTGATGGCAAGCCTGGGCAATCAGGCGGATCTGACGGAGAGCGAACTGCTGGACTACGTGTCGCGGGATCCGGCGACCCGGGTGGTAGGGTGTTATCTGGAGGGGGTCTCCAGCGGGGCCACCTTCATGCGGATGGTGGAGGAGACCTCCTCCCGTCTGCCGGTG
Organism: Magnetococcales bacterium; assembly: GCA_015231965.1. Taxonomy (GTDB): domain Bacteria; phylum Pseudomonadota; class Magnetococcia; order Magnetococcales; family JADGAP01; genus JADGAP01. Next base: position 14,551 of record JADGAP010000009.1, read on the forward strand.
GTGGTGCGCAAGGCGGGGATGACGGCGGCGGGGCGGCGGGCGGCGGCGCGCCACACCGGCCATGTGATGGGTCCGGAACGGAACTGCTGGGTGGGCCGTTCCGGGGCGGTGCGGGTGGAGGGGTTCGACGCCTGGCTGGACGCCCTGGCGGCCTTTTCCCGGCAGCCCTTGCCCCGGGGGGGGCGGGTGTTGATCGTCACCAACGCTGGCGGCCCCGGGGTGATGGCGGCGGATGCCCTGGAGGGGGCGGGATTGTCGGCGGCGGAGCTTCCCCCCGAGGGGCTGGAGGCGCTACGTCAACGTTTGCCGGAGCGGGTGGGGGAGCGTCTGATGGCGGGCGGCCCCCTGGATTTGGGCGGCGACGCCTCGCCGGAATGGTATGGCGCGGCCTTGGAAACCCTGCTGCCCCTGCCCGAGGTGGATGGGGCGGTGGTGATCATGACGCCCCAATCCATGACCCAACCCCTTCAGACCGCCCAGGCCATGACCCGGGAGGGGGGGTGGGGCAAACCGGTGATGGGGGTGTTCATGGGGGGCGGGCAGGTGATTGCGGGCCTGCTGGCCCTCAATGGGGCGGGGATCCCCTCTTTTCCCTCGCCGGAACGGGCGGTGGCGGCCTTGGGTGCCATGGCCGGGCTGACCCGCTGGCGGGAGCGTCCCCCCCGGGTGGTGGCCCATTTCCCCGTCAATCAGCGGCGGGTGCAGCGGGTGTTGCATCGCTATCGCCTGACCGGCATGCGACGGCTGGCGGCCAGCGACGCCAAGGAGATTCTTCAGGCTTATGGTTTCAACGTACCGGAAGGGGAGCTGGCGACCTCGCTGGAGGAGGCCATGTCCCATGCCGAGCGGTTGGGGTATCCGGTGGCGCTCAAATTGTGTTCCCCCGACGGGGCTCCGGAAGAGCATTGGGAGCGGATTCGCCTCAACCTCGCCACCCAGTTGGGCGTGCGGGACGCCTACGACCTCATGACCCTGCGGTTCGCCCATCGTCATCCGGAGGGGCGAATGGACGGCGTGCTGGTGGAGCGGATGAGCCCGCGCGGCCTGGACGCGGCCATCGGCCTGACCCGGGATCCCCAGTTCGGCCCCTTGTTGATGTTCGGTTTGGGGGGGCGGTTCGTCGAGGTGCTGAAGGAGAGCAGCTTTCAGGTGGCCCCCATCACCTTTGACGAGGCCATGGAGATGCTCGATGCCAGTCAAGCCATGGGGGTGTTGCGGGGGAACGGCGAATCCGGCGGGGTGGATCAGAAGACGGTGGCGGAGTGCCTGCAGCGGTTGAGCCAGTTGGCCGCCGATTTTCCCGAGATCGAGCGGGTGGAGGTGGATCCGCTGATCGTGGGGCGTCCCGGCGTCGCCTCGGTGGCGGCGGAGTGCCGCATGGTCCTCGCCCCCGAGAGCGAATGACCCTGCCCGGAATGTTCTCGTCTCGACCGGCCATCCCCCCTCCTCCTCCCTCCGCCGACGCTGAGGGGGGCGACGGGGTTATCTCCCCAACAAGGTCGGTGGTGGAGGAGTTGGTCGCATAACCCAGGCGCCGTTTGACGACATGGGCAATTTTATAGTAGTTCCAAATCAGTTCTGCACATTGCCAGCTAAAGAATTTATGCTCGTCATTCCCGCGAAAGCGGGAATCCAGGAAAGCCGATCGGTGAATGGCTCCCTTCAAACAAACGGAAAGGAGGCTTGGTTCCTCGTAACGATCTCTGCATTTCTCTCCCCCGCCCCCTGGATTCCCGCCTTCGCGGGAATGACGTTTTCGTGGTTGAGGAGATGGTTGCTTAACCCAGGCACCGCTTGACGCCATGTGCAATTTTTAAATGGAATGACTCTATACAAAGACAGCCCCTCCCCCGGGCGTGGGAGGGGCTTTTCAAGGCGTGGAAGGCGTGGAGGTCGTGGCGAGGGTCATCCCCCGCCGCGCCGCTCCTCGACAATCCACCAGGCGCTTTCCAGGGAGGCCACCTCTTCCATCTCCTCGACGCTCAGGGCGAAGCCGAATTCGCTTTCGATGGCGAAACACAGCGAGGTGTGGGCCAGGGAGTCCCAGCGCGGATGGTTGAGACGGCGGATTTCGCTCACGTCGGCGTCGTCGGGCAGGTCCAACGCCAGACGAAAGATGGTGCGCAAGGTTTCCAAATCAGCATTCCCGTCCATCGGGGGCTCCTGGGTCGTGGCGGCGGCTTGGGTGAAAAACCGCTGGGGTCGCGTTGGGTGAACGTCTGGTTGCCTTCGGCAACGGGGGGCGCGCCGCGCCGGATCAAAAGGCGATCCGGTTTGTTTTATAATCCTTTCATTCCAGCCCATCTTATTCATGGATTGACCGGTCTGGAGGGGATAGAACCGCGCAACATGTTGTATAGTATAGTACTTTCAAAACAGTTTTGCGCCTTGCCAGCTAAAGAATCGACGCTCGTCCTTCCAGCGAAAGCGGGAATCCAGGGGCGGGGGAGGGAAATGCAGAGATCGCACCAAGGAACCAAGCCCTCTTTCCGTTCGTTTGAAGGGAGCCATTCCCCTATCGGCTTTCCTGGATTCCCGCATTCGCGGGAATGACGGGCGAAAATTCTTTGGCTGGCAATGGGCAACACCGGCTTGGAATTGCTATAGAATTCAGGGGTCAAGAAGAGTCGTCAAAGAGGACTCATAGCGGCAGGGATGGATTTTTTTGAGAAAACGGACAATGGTTTTTACCTCGTTCTCGGATACGAATGGGGCCTGGATGCGCTGCAAAGGCGCGCCCTGATTGACGAAGAGACCGTCGCCCTTGCCCAGAAGATTCTCGGCGCCGGGACGATCGATGATGATGTTCGAATTGGCGATGGAAGTGACCCGGAAGGCCAGTCTGGCCGGGATATTGGCTTTCAGCTGCGGAGTCAGCACCTCGCGTGACGGACGCTGGGTGGACAAAATCAGATGAATCCCCGCTGCCCTGCCCATTTGGGCCAGTCGGATCAGGGATTCCTCGACCGCTTTGCCGCTTTGAAGCATCAGATCGTACAGTTCATCGATCACGGTGATGATCGCAGCCGGGGCTTGGCCGCTCTTCAGGCGCCATCCTTCCAGATTGCGTACCTCCAGTTTTTCCATCTGCGCGTAGCGGCGGGTCATCTCGTTGACCAGCCAGGAGAGCACCTTCGGACATTCCTTGGTCTCCATGATCACAGGTGCCAGGAGGTGCGGCACATCTTCATAGGCGCAGAATTCCAAGCGTTTGGGATCGATAAGCAACAACCGCACCTGCTCTGGAGTGGACCGCATCAATAGGGCGCAAATCAAGGAATGCAGAGCGACCGACTTGCCGGAACGGGTGGCGCCGGCAACCAGCAGATGAGGCAATTCGACCAGGTCGGCCACAACAGGCGCGCCACGGCTATCGACGCCAACCGTCAACAGCAACGGGGCGGGATTGGATTCTGTACTCTCCAGGATAGGCCGCAAGTTGACCGTTTGCCGTTCCTGGTTGGGCAGCTCGATACCGATGAGGCCATCGATGAATGAAAGATCGACCCGCAACCCGGCTGCGGTCATGCGCAGGGCCAGATCCTCCTCCAGACCCACCACGCGAGCCGCCTTGACCCCTGGGGCCGGAGAGAAGCCAAACGTGGTGACCACTGGGCCTGGCGTCCAATGGGTGATAGAGCCCTTGATTTTGAAGTCGCCCAAAATTTGTTCGAGGGCGCATGCCGCGCGTTTTTGTTGCGCCATATCCTCGGATTCAGCCTTGAGCGCGGGGGGCACCAGCAGGCTCAAGGGAGGTCGGGGAGGCGTAGCTGGAGCCGAATCATCCCCGGAAACACCAAAATGATGGGCCATCGCGGTCAAACCACCGGCAAAACCTTGAGCCGAAAGGTGCAGACGCCATGGGCCGTTCTTGCGATAAATTTCCACTAAAATCAGGGAGCGTTCCTTCTGAAACATCTCCTTGTCGATGCGGAAGGAGGCCAGGAGATTCCGATCTTGGTATAGGTTGAGGTGTCCCACGTCGATTTCACTGAATGTGGCGGCACCATCGATGGTGGCCACCACCACGAAATGGGAGATGGCTGCTGGCAATCGCGCCAAATCGATCTCCAGTCCTTCCGGATCATCCGCTGGAGCCGCCAAGGCAATCCCACCACAGGGGGTTGTCGGTTGGTTGAAATAGATGATGTAACGTTCGTCGGAAGCACGACCCTCGGGGTCAAGGGCAAAGCAGGTGCAATCGATGACGGATGGCATGGGAAGATCGGTCCGGATTCCCAATGCGAAAGAATGGTCGCAGTTTAGCAGTTGCTCCAAGTCGATGCGTTGACCCCGTTGCAACTCCCTCATCGGACTCTCCACGGTGTGCTGGAACGCCTTAGATTTTTAAGTTATTCTATTTCAAATAATCAACAGGTTGCTCATGGCTGAAAAAATTGTCAAGGTGATTCTCCCGCCGCGCTGGCGCATGAGTTTACAGCCCTGTCGAGGCTACTTTTTTCGGGGGCTCGGAGTCGAATTAAAAGAGCCGCATACGCATCGGCGGACCGGAAGGACCGGAGGTGCCGCCGTCGTCTGGGGGAATTTCGCCGGTGACCACCAACATGCCCTCGGCCAGGGGAGGTGCCTGGGCCTCTTCCTTGGGTTCGAGGATCTCCGTGAAGCGGTTGTCGGTGATGCCCAGCGACGCCGCGACCGGATGCAACGCCTCGTCCCGCCACAGATGAAGGGTTCCCCACCCCCCTCCATCCAGGCTGGCCCGGGAGCGCTTTTCCCCACCTCCCTTGCCCGCGCCGCCCTTGCCTTCGCCCCTTCCGTCCCCGCCGCCGCCCTTGCCGCTGGCGGCGGGGGAGCCTCCCCCGGGAGCCCCTTTTCCGGCGGTGGGCTTGAAACGCAAGGCCGCGTTGGGAACCAGCAGCGCCTCCGACCGTTCCGCCGTGACGATGGTGACATAGGCGGTCATGCCGGGCAGCAGCCGTTGCTCGGGATTGTCCACCGCCACCACCACGTCATACGTCACCACGTTTTGTTGCACGGCGGCGTTCAGGCGGATCTGCCGCACCACGCCGTGAAACGTCTGGTTGGGGTGGGCGTCGACGGTGAAGCGCACCGGCTGACCCACGGCGATTTTACCGATGTCGGCCTCGGCGAAGCTGGCGTCGATCTGCATGCGGGCCAGATCCTGGGCGATGCGGATCAAGGTGGGGGTTTGGAAACTGGCGGCCACCGTCTGGCCCACATCCACCATGCGATCCACCACCACGCCGGAGACCGGGGAACGGATCTGGGCATAGGCCAGATTGACCCGATCCTTGTCCGTCTGGGCCTGGGCCTGGGCGACCTGGGCTTGGGCCGACTTGCGGGCCTGCACGACTTGATCCCGTTCCTGCCGCGACACGTACTCTCGGGCGAACAGGGCCAGGATCCGTTGTTCGTTGGCCAAGGCCAGTTCCAGGGAGGCGCGGACGTTTTCCAGGGTGGCGGCGCTCTGCCGAGCCTGAGCCGCCAGCAGAGCGTCGTCGAGTTCGAGGAGCATTTGCCCCTGCTCCACCTTGTCGTTGAAATCCACGTGCAGCTTGCGCACCGTGCCGGAGACTTGGGTTCCCACATTCACCAGCGTCACTGGATTGAGCGACCCGTTGGCCGAGACGGTCTGGGCGATGGACCCCCGGGTCAGGGGCTGGGTTTGGTAACGCACGGCGGGGGAGGGGAACCACTGGCTCCAGGCCAGCCATCCCCCCCCCGCCAGCAGCGGCAGGAGCAGCAGAGGCGTGGTTCGCCAAAAGGGGGTGCGCTGGACCATGGAACCATCCTTTCCGGGTTGGATGAGCCCCCAGTCTAACCCAATCGATCCCCCCGAGGGAGGGTTGCGCGGGCGGAGCCTTTCGTTTCCTCCGAGAGGATTGCACAATGGAATCCTTGTCCCTCGTCCCTCGTCCACGGACGACGGAGAAACGCATGACACGGAGGGAGTCGGCAAAGCCATGCGACGCTGTTGGGAAACGATGCGATGCGGTCGACAACCCGGCGGTTCCAACGTGGCCCGTCAGGGGGAGTGTCCCGTTTCCCGGTTGGAGGCGGGGGTCTGTTGGTTGTCCGCCGGTCCCCACGCCCCACCGGAATTGCGCTGCTCCCGGGTCACGCAGGGAGGCGATTGCCACGCCTGCCCCTACTATCATGAATTCCACCACGAACTGGCCCTGCACATGACCCCCGCCGAGGTGGAGATCATCGCCCAATCCTGGGTGGAACTCTGCACGTAATGGATCCCCCCCCGCCTCCCCGGAGACGTTTTGCCGCCGCCGAGTCCGCCATGCTCTATCGCATTCGCCACCGCACCCGCTATCGCTACCGGGATCCCGTCGCCATTTGCCACACCCTGGCCCATCTGGCGCCCCGTCAGGAGCCCTGGCAGCAGTGTCGCCGCTTTCATTTGGAAATATCTCCCGCCCCGGCCTTCCTGGAGGAGTTCATCGACTTCCACGGCAATCGTTGCCACTATTTTGAAGTGGTGGAGCCCCACGCCGACCTGATCATCACCGCCAGCAGCGAGGTGGAGCCTCTCCCGGCGTTGCGTCCTCTGCCGGAGCCGTGGGACTCCCCGCCGTGGGAGGAGACGCAGCGCGTCCTGGCCCGCTCCGACGTCCCCGAGACACGACGGCAGCGGGTGTTTGTGCTGGAATCCCCCCTGGCGCAACACGCGGCGGCGGCGACGGCCTTCGTGCGGCCCAGCTTCACCCCCGGGCGGCCGATTTTGGAGGCGACCCTGGAGTTGACCCAACGCATCCACCGGGAGTTTCTCCACGACCCCCGCGCCACCACGGTGCAGACCCCGGTGGAAGAGGTGATGCGGCTGGGCAAGGGGGTGTGTCAGGATTTCGCCCATCTGGCGCTGGCCGGGTTGCGCGCCATGGGATTGGCTGCCCGTTACGTCAGCGGCTATCTGGAGACCGCCCCGCCCCCCGGACAGCCCCGACTCGTCGGGGCCGACGCCTCCCACGCCTGGTTCTCCCTGTTTGTTCCGGAGATCGGCTGGGTCGATTTCGATCCCACCAACGGCGTCATTCCCGGTGCCCGTCACATCACCCTCGCCTGGGGCCGGGACTACGCCGATCTCCCACCGGTCAAGGGGGTGGTGGTGGGGGGCGATCAACACGTGGTGGAGGTTTCGGTGGACGTGGAACGCTGAATCCGACCCGCCGCTTCCCCCTCACCGCGCCGGGCACCCCATCCCCGGCGTTCCCAACCGGGCCGAAGAGGACCAAAATCCGCGATTTTCCCGCCGCGGGAACGCTCCTCCGACGCCGCGCGACGCCCGTGCGGACGTCCGTGCCAAAAAATAACATGATTTAAATGTTTAAACGACAAGATTCGCCTCCCCGCCCCCTTTCATGGGCTGGGAGGCACGGCACTGACTTGGATTAACGCATTGAATTTAAAGTATTATATGAATCGTATGGGCGGGGACTGGGAAGATCAACGGGGGTATCGATTAACCGCATTATAAGTGTATTAAGTAGAACTTAATTTACCGTAACAAAGTCATGTTTTGGTGGATTGCCCGGGGGAATGTCGTTGTAATGGACGCCATGCGTCGTGCTGAACCCCTTCGGAGTCCCTCCGACAGCCCGCGCCCCCCCCTTGCCCCACCGGTCATCTTGAGAAAGAAGGAGTCGCCCCCGTGCCCGTCGCCGCCGTTCGTTCCCTGCTCTCCTCCACCGTCCAACGCATGCTGCCCCATCGTCCCCACCATCTGGATCTGCTCATGGAGCAGTGCGAGTTGGCGGTGGAGACCATGGATGTGTTGGCCGACTACATGCACGATGGCGACCCCGCCAAGGCGGAACGGATTCATGAACTGGAGCGCAAGGGCGAAATGATGCGCTTTCGCCACGCCACCAGCCTGACCGGGCTCTACACCAAGCCCCGGGGGCGGGAGGATTTCATTCGGGCCATCCGCGCCCTCGACGGCGTGATGGATTACTGCCGCAGCACCGTGCACGAGATGGAGGATCTGGGCGTCGATCCCGACGAGCATGCGCAAGTGATGGCTCGCCATCTCCGCGAAGGGGTGGACGCCCTGCGTCGCGGCATCCTCGCCCTCAAGGAGCATCCGGAGTTGATCGGCGCCGAGGTGCAATTGGCCATGAAAGTGCAACGCGCCGTCGATAAATGCCACCAGCGCGCCATCTCCGAACTGCTTCCCCCGGGCTCCGAGGAACATTTTTTTGGCGCGGGAAGCGATAGCCCCCCGCAATTGGCGCGTATCAGCGCGGCGATCAAGCGTCGGGAGTTGTATCGCCACCTTTCCCACACCGCCGGTCACATCGGACGGGTCGGGCAGGTACTGCGCCACTTGGCCATGCAGGCAACCTGATATTTTCCGTGTCCAATCCGTTGCCCCCCAAGGCCGACCTCGCGTCGGCCTTTTTTTTGGCATGGACATTGCTTGAATTCTATTGCACCGTCAAAACAGGGGGCTTCGGCCCTCATCGCCGCCCCAAAAGGAGGATCGACGCTCTTTTCGCCGAAGGGCGGAAAAAGCGCAAGAAGGGGGGTGGCATTTCTCCACCCATTCTCGGTATAGTGCGCTGTGATGATAAAACCGCGTGGCCGTGTTGAACTTACATGGCGGTTGAACCGTCGGCGGTGAATCGTCCACTGGAGGCGCTCCCCGCTTTGCCCCGTCCATCCGGCGCGGTGGTCGCCCCGACAGGCGAATCCGCCATGAAACGAGCATCCAACCCCGCTTGCCATTGAGGCGCAGGTCCACCCATGAATCTTTTTCGCTTCGTCTATTTGGGCTTGGCCGTGGGGGCCGCGGTCGCGCTGCCCCTGGTCGCCATTCAGTTGGATAAGAACTACCAGGAGCTTCTCGGTGCCCAGGCCAAGGCCGAACTGCTCACACGCTCCCAAGTCAGTCGCGCGGAGTATCTGGAGCAACTGCGCTCCTACAAGGTCTACGCTGGCAAGGTCAATCAGTTCGTCACCCAGGCCAAGCAGGCCAACCTGAGCCAACCGTCTTGGATCACCTACGGGGTGGATATCAACAAACAGGCGGTGGGGGTGGCCGAAATGCGGGTCATTCTGAGCAACGCCCGCAGCGGTTTGAACTACTATTTCAACCCGGAAAAATTCGAACTGCTCGCCATGGCCAGCCCGGATTTTGGCACGCCGCCTCCCGGGGTTCAGTATCTGCCCGGGTTTGAAGGAAAGGTTTCGTCCGGAAAGCTGGATGTCGAACCCGGGTCCGTGGTCGCGCTCACCCTCAAGGGAAGCTACTACGTGACGCAACAATAACGTCGTCTCCAACCGGTCGACCGGTGGGGACGCCACGGCCCCCTGACCGCCTTGGCCTCGCTTCGGTGCGCGGACCCAGAGGAATTCCATGAAGAGACCTTCTCAAGAAAAACTGATCCTCGACATCAAGGGCGTCAGCTATCTGCTGACCCGGAAAAATCTGCAAAAATTGGTGGATATCCGGGACGTCAAGGGCGACAAATGGGTGATCAGCGACTTCATCGCAGGGGTTCCCCCCCGGGTGATGACCGTTGAGGCACCCATGCAATACGCCGACATGTTGTTGCTGCGCAAACTGCAACAAAGCGGCGACATCGCCGGCATCCCGCGGGTGATCACCCATAAAAAAGTCGCCCGGGGCAAAACGTCCACCGAGGTCTTCTTTTCCGCCATGCGGGAAGACGATTTCAAGCCCTACGAGGACCGCGCCAGCGAGGATCCGGATCAGCATCTGCTCTTTTCGATCAACGCCCTGCTCTACGCCGAGTTGAGCGCCGCTCCCCCCAAGAAAAACGTGCTGGTGATGTATGAACACGACCGGCACGTGGACTATGTGGTGGGGCGCGATGGCAAGGTGCTGGGGGCCAACCGCATCTCCGCCTACTCCGCCGATGTTTCCGCCAAGGAAGGGCTGGCGGAAAGCCTCAAGATCGAGCTGCGCAATCTGGAGGATTCCCTCCGCTTCAAGGTGGAAACCATCCGATATTTCAACTGGATGGAAGGGCAAAGCCTGGGCTCGGCCGATACCGGCATGTTGACCGGCGACGCCCCGTCCTCCTCCTCTTCCGGGTTCGGCTCCGGCGGTTCGCAGGAGATCTCCTCCGGCGGATGGGGTTCGGTGGGCAAGGACGAAGCCACCGGGAAAAGCTCCGGCTGGGACGCCGCCTTGCAATCCGGCGTCTCCAGCGTCGACAAGGCGATTCAAAACCTCTCCAGTTGGGTGATGAAGCTGGCCAGCGACCTCCAGGTGGAGTGCGTCCTGCTGCCCTGTCAATGGTTTGATCTGGATGGCGGCCACACCATCATCACCTCCGTCCCCGAGGCGGCGAAACGTCTGAGCGACGGATGGTGCGCCAACCCCCCCAAGGAGCTTTACGCCTACCGGGCGCAACGCCTCGCCCCCTTGACGGTGCTGCTCTCCTGGGTGCTGGTCTTCTCCCTGTACATCGGTGCCCAGATGATCAACCAAAGGGCCACCAACCTTTCCGCCCTCGCCATGGGCACGGAAACCCCGGATTCCGTGGTCCTGGACCCCGATCATAAAACCGTGACGGAGTTCGCCAACCGACTCTATTTTCTCAAATCCGCCCCCTCCCTTCAGGAAATCTTCGCCGAGATGACCAAGGCGCGGCGCGAGAATCAGTACTTTGACAAAGTGACCGTGGAGTACGCCAACAACGACGCCGTGATCTCCCTTCAGGGACGCATCACCTCGGGATTCGACCTGGCCAGCAAGGAGCATGAAGCCTTTGTGGCGCAAATGCGGAACCAGGGCTACCGGTTGATGGAAAACAAGCTGACCACCGACGTCATGCAGATCAACTTCTCCTTGAAATTCGGACGGAGCAGCCTGTGAAAGTTAAATCCCTAGGCTTGGCATCCCTTGGCGTGCTGGCCCTCTCCGCGGCGGGAACCGCCGGTTATGTTGTTCTTGCCACCAATCTGGTGACGCCCGCCAAGAGCGTCGTTGCGGCCAAGCCCGGCGCTCCCGGCAAGCCTGGGGCTCCCGGCAAGCCCGCCGAGGAGAAAAAGGGCGAGATTCCCAGTCAGGATCCCCAGGTGTTGGACGCCGTCAACCGCCTACAGCACCAACTGGCCTCCCTCTCCCAACCCCGGATTCCCGAAAAGGGAGAGGTCAACTTGCAATTGCTGGGCTTCTCCTCTGCCAGCATCCGCAAGAACGACGCCGTGGAGATGGCTGGGAGCGAGGACTATTCCACCCGAGTGGTCACCATGTCCTACACCGCCGGGCAGGAAAAGTTTGCCGTCATCGACGACCGGCTGTACCGGGAAGGGGACAAGTTGGACGAATCCGGCGACGCCACGGTTCGTTCCATCGAACCCACCAAGGTGCTGGTGGCGGGGAAGGAGGTCCGGCAATGGTTGGAGGTCAAGAACTCCCTGCTGTCGGATGAGGATATGAGCAGCAAGAAAAAGGCCGCCCAGGACGCCGCCAAGCAGGCCAAGCAGGCCAAACTGGCCCCTGCCGTCGCCAGCGAGGGCCCCAAGCCCATCGACAAATTGGACAAGGGCGTCACCCCCGGCAGCGCCATCGAGGCGCTGAAGGACTACAAGGACATCCTGAATCAATTGAATCCCAACAAGTAACGCGCGTCGCGGCCGGGAAGACATCCTTCTCGCCCGTGGTTTGTGGGCGCGTTGCATCGTGAATCCAAGAGGGAGCCTTCAAGGGCTCCCTCTTAGTTTTTTGGGGGGGATGGACGCGCGGGGGCAACGGTTGGCGAGGGGTCGCTTGCGCAAGTTTATTGGGGAGGGGGCGTTGGGGGGGGATGGAGAAGGATTATAGTAGTTCCAGTTCAGAATTGCACCTCAGGTCAAACGGCACCCAGGGGTGCAACCAACTTTATAGAGCAATTCCATTTTAAAATTGCACATATCGCCAAGCGGCACCTGGGTTAAGCAACCAACTCCCCAACCACGAAAACGTCATTCCCGCCCCCGATTTAAGCCCTCGGGGGCAGGCTCGCGGGAATCCAGGGGGCTGGGGAGGGAAATGCGGATATCGCCACGAGGAACCAGGCTCCTTTCCGTTTGTTTGAAGGGAGCCATTCACCAATCGGCTTTCCTGGATTCCCGCTTTCGCGGGAATGACGATCTATTTTTGGAATGAGTTCCTCGCTTCCCCAAATTCCAGGTGCGGCAATTTCAGATGGAACGACTAAAATGACGGTTCATTTTGGACATGGGATCCTTGCATCGGCAATCTCGGCATATGCAAATCTCAATTGGAACGACGATATTCGCCGTGGCGGGCCAGCAGCTCCAGGAAGGCGGCTTCGTCCAACACCTTCACCCCCAGGGCCTGGGCGTTGGCCAGCTTGGAGCCGGGCTTCTCCCCCGCCGCCACGAAGGCGGTGCGTTGGGAGACGCTGCCCGAAACCTTGGCCCCCAGGGCCTCCAGGCGCATTTTGGCCTGCTGCCGGGTGAGGGAGGACAGTTCGCCGGTAAGAACCACGGTCTGTCCCGCCAGGGGCTTGCTCCCCCCCGGCGTCGAGGCCTCGGCGGGAGGGGGCCAATGGACCCCCGCCTGCCGCAATCGCTCCACCAACGCTCGATTGCGGGGATCGGCAAAAAAGGCGACCACCCGGGCCGCCACCTTCGGACCCACGTCGGCCACCCCTTCCAGGGACGGGGCGTCGGCAGCCATCAGCGATTCCAGATCGCCGAAATGGTGAGCCAGATTGCGCGCCGTCGCCTCGCCCACGTCGCGAATCCCCAGGGCGAAGAGAAAACGGGGCAAGGTCGTGGTTTGGCGCTTGGCAATGGCCGCCAGCAGATTGTCCACCGACTTCACCCCCAGCCGCTCCAACCCTTCCAGCCGTTGCCGATGGCGATGCAGATGAAAGAGATCGGAAGGGTCGGTGAGCAGTCGCTCACGATAAAGCTGTTCGATCAGCTTCTCCCCCACCCCTTCGATGTCCAACCCGTCCCGCCCGACGAAATGACGGAGCGCCTCCCGGACCTGGGCGGGGCAGGACCAGCCGCCGGTGCAGCGAAAGGCGGTCTCTCCCTCGGCTTGTTCCACCGGGGCACCGCACTCGGGGCAGTGGGTGGGCATGTCGAAGGGGATCGTCCCCTCGGAGCGGAGTTCGGGCACCACCCGCACCACTTCCGGGATGACATCCCCGGCGCGGCAGACCACCACCCCGTCGCCGGGGCGGACATCCTTGCGCCGCACCTCATCCAGGTTGTGCAGGGTGGCGTTGCTCACCGTCACCCCGCCCACCGCCACCGGTGCCAAACGGGCCACCGGCGTGATCACCCCGGTGCGCCCCACCTGAACGTCGATGGCGAGGACGCGGGTTCGGGCCTCCACCGGGGGAAATTTGTGGGCCCTGGCCCAGCGCGGGGCGCGGGCGACGCTGCCCAACCGTTCCCGATCCGCCAATCGGTTGACCTTGTAAACCACGCCGTCGATTTCATAGGGGAGGGTGTGGCGGTCCGACTCCAGGGCGCGATAGTAATTCAGGCAGCCTTCCAGGCCGTGAACCACGGTCAGGCGGGGGCAGACGGGCAAGCCCCAGGTCTGAAAGAGGGCCATGATCTCGCTGTGGCGCGACGGCAGGCTTCCCCCCTCGACCCGGCCCATGCCGTGGCAAAACAGGGCCAGGGGGCGGGAGGCAGTGATTTTGGGGTCCAACTGCCGCAGGCTGCCCGCCGCCGCGTTGCGGGGATTGGCCAGGGAACGCTCCCCCCTCTCCTCCACCTGCCGGTTGAGTCGGGCGAAGTCCTGCTTGCGGAGAAACACCTCGCCCCGAACCTCCAACCACTCGGGAATCGCCTCTCCCTTCAGACGCAACGGCAGAACGGCGATGGTGCGGGCGTTGGCCGTGACCTCCTCGCCGGTTTCGCCGTCGCCCCGGGTGAGGGCCTGGCGCAGTTCCCCCCGCTGGTAAATCAGATTGAGGGAGACGCCGTCAATTTTCGGCTCGGCGACGTACTCCACCTCGTCCACGCCCAGCCCCTCCCGCACCCGGCGGTGAAACTCGGCGGTTTCGTCGTCGGAAAAGGCGTTGTCCAGCGACATCATGGGGGTGAGGTGGCGGGCCTGGGGAAACGATTCCAGCGGTGCCCCCCCCACCCGCTGGGTGGGGGAGTCGGGCGTGATCCACGCCGGGTGTTGCGACTCCAGGTCCACCAATTCGCGGAACAGTTGGTCAAAGGCGTCGTCGGAAATTTCCGGGTCGTCCAGCACGTAGTAGCGGGTATTGTGATGCTGGATCCATTGGCGCAATTGGAGAATGCGGGCGGCGGGGTCGGTCATGGAGGCGTCATCCCGGGCGGAAGACGGTGCCGACGCCGGAGTCGGTGAAAATTTCCAACAGCAGGGCGTGTTCCACCCGTCCATCGATGACGTGGACCGTGGAGACCCCCTCCTTCAGCACCTTGAGGCAGGATTCCACCTTGGGGATCATGCCGCCGGAGATCACCCCCTGTTTGATCAGGGCGTGGGCGGTTTCGGGGTTGAGGGAAGTGATGAGCTTTTTATCGGCATCCAGCACCCCCTCCACATCGGTGAGGAGGACCAGTTTTTCCGCCTTGAGGGCCGCCGCCATCTTGCCCGCCACCAAATCGGCGTTGATGTTGTAGGTTTCCCCCTTGCGCCCCACCCCCACCGGGGCGATAACCGGAATGAAGTCGGATTGGCGGAACAGGTCGATGACCCCGGTGTCGATGCGCTCCACCTCTCCCACCCAGCCCAGATCGATGATCTCCGGCTCGTCGGTCACGGGGTGTTTGCGGCTGCGGGTGAGCTTGCGGGCGACGATGGTGTCGCCGTCCTTGCCCGAAAGCCCCACCGCCCGTCCGCCGTTGCGGTTGATCAGGTTGACGATCTCCTTGTTGACCTGACCGGCCAGGACCATCTCCACCACGTTCACCGTCTCCTGGTCGGTGACGCGCATGCCGTCGATAAACTGGGACTTGACCCCCAGCCGCTCCAGCAAGTGGCCAATCTGCGGACCGCCGCCGTGGACCACCACGGGATGGATGCCCACCTGCTTGAGCAGGATCACATCCTGGGCGAAGCTGTTTTTCAGCTTGTCATCCACCATGGCGTGGCCGCCATACTTGATCACGAAGGTCTTTCCGGCGAAACGGCGCATGTAGGGCAGCGCCTCCACCAGGGTTGAGGCCTTTTCCACCACGAGTTGCAGGGCCATGGGCTCCTCCCTTGGGCGCGAAATCCGACCCGGGAGGAGGGGAAATCCCCTTTTTCCATTGACTGTCCCCCCGGTTCCCTTAATTTACTTCCAATACCCCCTCAGAAGCACAGGAAAAGCGAACATTCCATGGTTCAAACCCGACACACCTCCCTGCGGTTCTCTCCCCTTCCTCGGTGGAAGGCGGCCTTGCTCGTCTCCGGTGCCCTGTTCATCGCGGGGGCCGCGTGGGCCGAAAACCGCTTTGTTTCGGAAAACTGCACCATCACCCTGCGCCGCGGCCAGGGGTTGGATTTCAAGATCATTCGCGAACTGAAGACCGGAACCCCCTTGACGGTGTTGGAAAAGGCCGGTTCCGGCTGGACCCGGGTGCAAACCGCCGACGGGACGGACGGCTGGCTGTTGGATCGCTACCTGGGGGACGAACCGCCGCCCCGCGCCCTGGTGGATGGTGCCGCCGCCGCCCGCCGCAAGGCCGAGGAGGAGCGGGATCGCTTCACCAAGGAAAATCATGAGTGCAAAACCCGCCTGGCCACCCTGCAAGGGGTGGAGGCGGAGTTTTCCGAACTCAGGCGCCTCTCCGGCGATACCCTGGCTATGGCGGAGGAGAACAAAAAGCTCAACGCCCTGGTCAAGGAGTTGGAAGAGAAAGTGGTCGGCTTGGAAGAAGAGGTCCAACAGATGGAGCAGAGCAGCGACACGCGGTTTTTCCTTGCCGGGGCCGGGGTTCTGCTGCTAGGAATGATCGGCGGGGCGATGATGGGTCGCCGCCGTCGGCGTCCCTACGACATGTTGTAAGACCTGAGTCCCCCGGCCATGAACCCCCGACCGTTCGACGTCACCTCCTCGTTCCTCCGGCGCTGCACCCGCCTGCTCTGCCTCCCCATTCTGTGGATGAAGGATGCGGTGCGGGATCTGCTGCCCATCGCCGTGATCATCACCGTGTTTCAGGTCTTGATCCTGCGCCAACCCATTCCCAATCTGCCGGACATCCTCTTCGGCTCGGTCTTCGTGGTGGTGGGGTTGACCCTCTTCGTCAAGGGGTTGGAGTACGGACTTTTCCCCATCGGGGAGAACATGGCCTACGCCCTGGCGGAAAAGGGCAGCGTCTTCTGGCTGATGGTCTTCTCCTTCGCCCTGGGATTTTCCACCACGGTGGCGGAACCGGCCTTGATCGCCATCGGCAACGAGGCGGCCCGGGTGGCGGCGGAGGCCAACCTGCTGCCCCCTGGGGAGGGCGTGCAAGAGCAGTACGCCTACGACCTGCGCATCGCCGTGGCCCTGTCGGTGGGGTTTGCCATCATGCTGGGGGTGTTCCGCATCCTCAAGGGGTGGCCGCTGCACTATTTCATCTTGTCGGGTTACGTGCTGGTCAGTCTGTTGACCCCCTTCGCCCCCGAGGAGATCATCGGCATCGCCTACGACGCCGGGGGCGTGACCACCTCCACCGTCACCGTGCCCCTGGTCACCGCCCTGGGAGTGGGGCTGGCCACGTCGATCAAGGGGCGCAATCCGATGATCGACGGTTTCGGCCTGATCGCCTTCGCCTCGCTGCTGCCCATGTTTTTCGTCATGGGCTTCGGCGTGTTGATGTTTGGACTGGGAGGCGGCTGATTCCATGGAGACCCTCGGGCAGTTGTGGAACACCATGCTGGAAACCGGCTCCGATCTGGTTCCCATCATCGCCCTGCTGCTTTTTTTCCAGATGGCGGTGTTGCGCCGCCCCATCCCCCGTTGGCGGGAGATGGCGGTGGGCATGTTGTTCGTCTATTTGGGCCTGGGCATCTTTCTGTACGGCCTGGAGACCGCCCTCTTCCCCTTGGGCAAGACCATGGCCTTGCAGCTCACCCACCCTCAGTTCGTTTTTGGCGCGGCGGAAACCCCCGCCGGGGCCAGGCCCTTGGACTATATCTGGGTTTACATCTTTGGGGCGTTGATCGGCTTTGCCACCACGGTGGCGGAACCGGCGCTGATGGCGGTGGCCCTCAAGGCCCACGAGGTCTCCCGGGGGGCGATTCACCCCTTTTCGTTGCGCATCTCGGTGGCCGTGGGAGTGGCCATCGGCATCGGGCTGGGAACCTTTCGCATCGTCACTGGGGACCATCTGGCCTACTATATCGTGGTGGGCTATATTTTCGTCATCCTTCAGACCGCCAAGGCCCCCCGCTTCATCATTCCCCTGGCCTACGATTCGGGGGGGGTGACCACCTCCACGGTGACGGTGCCCCTGGTGGCGGCCCTCGGTTTGGGGCTTTCGTCCACCATCCCGGGGCGTAATCCGGCGGTGGACGGATTCGGCCTCATCGCCTTCGCCAGCCTTTTTCCCATGATGACGGTCATGGGGTACGCCCAATACGTGGAGTGGTCCTTGAAGCGGCGCAAGATGGGCGACATCGGCGCTGACTTAAGCGCCGACCCAAGCGCCGACCCAAGCGCCGATAGCCTGGAGGAGAACTGAACATGTCGCACAAACTGGTGGTGGTGACCGCCCGCACCGATTTGACCGAACGCATCGTCGACGCCGCCAAGGCGGTGGGAGCGCGGGGAGCCACCATCATTCCCGGGCGTGGTACCGGCGTCACCGAAGCCAAAACCTTCTTCGGACTCACCCTGGAGTTGCAACGGGACGTGCTGCTCTTTCTGGTCAAGGAGGAGATCGCCCGACAGGTGATGCAGGCCGCCCGCATCACCGGCGAATTCCACAAGCCCGGCACCGGCATCGCCTTTCTCCTCGACGTGGACGAAGTGGCCGGCCTGGAAAGCCAGAACACCCCGGAAAAAGACAAGAAAAAATAGGCCCCCCTCCCCCATCCCCCCCCCTTTCTTGATCCGGGAACAAGAGGAGGAGGAGAGGGGCGTTGGGCGGTGGGGATCCCGTTACTTCGGGGTGGAATCCAGGCTGCTCCATTGGGTGATTTTGTACTGCTCTCCCAGAAAGGTCGCGATAATCTCCAGCTTTCCCCCCAAGGCCTCGACAAAGTTGCGCAAGGAACTCAGGTACAGATCCGTGCGCCGCTCCATCTTGGAGATGTTGGCCTGGGTCGTGCCCAACACCTGGGCCAGTTCTGTCTGAGAAAACTCCCGCGCCTTGCGCAGTTGCTCCAAGGTTTCCCACTCCCGCTCGATGCGCTCGGCGATTTTTTCCAACTCCGGATATCGCTCCGGCGGGATCGTCTCCTCGATCAATTCCCGCAATGGCTTGGCCATCGAAAACCTCCTGGGTAACGTGTTGTACTCTAGAAATCCGACAGGATTACCAATAGTTAAACGAATGACGAACTTTTATTTTTCAAAAATCGATCCAATAGGGACTGGGCTATTTCAACATTCCGTGAACACCATCCTGGGTCCAGCGCGTCGTGACCGTCGCCGCACAACAGAAGAACCATAGGTGGGCGAAGCGGAACGGGAGGGGAAGCTCAGGAGGGGCGTTCCAGGTCGGACAGGGCGACGGCGGCACCGGATTCACCGTGCCGTTGGGGGCCTTCTTGGCGTCATCCGAACGGGTCCTGAATCGTCCATTATCGACGACCTTATTCTGAATCCCATATCGGGGGATGAGATTGCGATGAAGATACGCCACCCACCTCGTCACCGCGATGGTGAGCCCAATGATCCCAAGGCGTTGGAACATTATTGACTCCTTGTGGGCGTTGGCACCCATGGCTGGAAAGTATATTACTCTCGCAACGTCAATCCCATGGGACCAACCCTCCGGCGGATCATCGCTTAATGGGCTCGCAATCAGGCGTCATGGTCGGAGCTAAAGGATCTCTTTTAGCATACTTGAAATATTCTTCCTTGACCTCCTCGAGGGCGCCATGATCATCAATTGGTCCGCGCTCTTGAATGGCCACGTCAAGAAGGATTTCAAATATGGCATTGACAACTACCTGATTATCCTCGCTGGAAATGCTTCCGCATGACGCCCATTGATAGCAAGACAAAGCGCCAAGCACGTGATAGAGATCTTTTTCTACATCGTTTAACTTGCAATTAAATTCATTAATAAATTTTGGAACCAAGACAGCGTCAGTCCGGGCCTTGATTTCGCGCACAAGACAATTTGTATATTCCCCCAATGGAACCCTTGGGTTGTAAATGCCAAATTGTTTCTCCGCATCCTCCCGGCACTTGTTGATGACCTTCTTGGCGTCATCAGAAAGCTTTTTAAATCGCCCATTATCGACGACATTATTCCGTATCCCATATCGGGGGATGAGGTCGCGATGAAGATACGCCACCCACAGCATCACCGCGATGGTGAGCCCAATGATCCCAAGGCGTCGGTACATTTTTTGGCTCCTGGAGAGCTCCCGAATCATCGGCCCGATTGGAAAAAAGTTCATTATTCGCTCAATGAAAATCAACAAGACTATTCCGCGGGTTCCAAGGGTTCTGGAAGCCAATCAGGGTGCTTTTTGTCCCACTCTGTTCTCTTGATTAACATCGTCTCATCATCCAAGCTGGCTTTCCGCTCCAAAATCATGGCATCCAACAGATTCTCATAGATTTGACCAGACCGCTCCCCTTGATACACTGAAATAATGCTGCCACAGTGAAAATCATCATCGCAATAGATGCTATTAATCAGTTCTCCCATGGCATGATCGAATTTCCATAAAGCTGTTTTAAACCTCTTCTCTCCAGTCGGAGTCTTGATCAGATAAGCCGTTGCTCGGATTTCCCTCACAAGGCATTGAACATAATGTCCCAAAACAATTTGGGGCGCATGATTGCTATGATTTTCATCGGTATCCTTTCGGCATCGCTCAATCGCCGCCTTGCCGTCCGCCGTGATGGCAAGGTACTTCTTCTCCTCTGGACTGGAAAATTGGCAAAATGGAATAATATTTCCATAACAAAGCAGTGCGATTGTCGATGCCAGAACCAATACATTAATGCCTGTCCAATAGAAACAGCGTCTGTTCACTTCAGTCTCTCCCGAAAACAGGGTGCCGGGTCAACCGGCACCCTTGAAGAACTTGGGCTTACTCCGACTACGAGAAGCGTTCAGCGAAACGTCGTATAGCGATTCATCCCTTGATGCTCGTTGCCCTTTCCCGCCGGAAAGAGCCGTTCCCGAGCCGTGGCCATGGCGGATCGGAACCCTGCAAGCTTCGTCGGCTGCGCCGTGACCGTGAGAATATTATTCCAAGTTTCCTTGGACATTCCTCCTGGTTTTTGGCTGCTAACCGACCCAAGATTCCACAGGGATAAACCATGCTGATAAACCCACTCGGCTCCACCGGGCGTGTACTGGAACGCGATATCTGCGACAGCGGCAGCGGTTTTATCATCTCCCAACCGGCTGAAGATGCTATGCCCTCCGAAACGTCCCAGCACCTCGTCGAAATACGCCCGATAAAATCGCGCCCGATCATTGAAGGTCAGATCGGCCGGACCCGTGATGCTGTGATCCGGGGTAAACTTTCCCTGCCCGATCATTGCCTGCAACATACCAGGATCAATTCCGCTGGCCGTTCCCTTGTCACCAACCCGAAGCCCCCCCTCGACTCCAAAGAGCATCATGTAGATATACTTCTCCCGCGCCGTGAGGTCAGGAAACTCCTCTTCCAGCGCGGCGGCGAAGGCGTTCCATACTTCCTGGGTCACATCCCGCCGGGCCACCACGAGGGGCGGCATTTCCGGGGTGGGGAGCCGCGCCACGGGCGTCTGCCCGCTAGTCGGGGAGAGGGCGCCCGATCCGCCGCCGCCGCCGAGGGGCGAGGCACCGCCGGTGCGGCTGTATTGTCCGTTGTGGTCATCGTAGGGTTGGCAGCGTCCCCCGGCCGCCGGGCTTGCAGTCGCTCATCCAGGTTCTCCCAGGGGCGTTGAGGCGCGAGGGAACCCCAAGGTTCCTTCGCGGGCGCTTCCTCCGCCCCCAGGGAGGAAGCGCCATGGTAGATTAAAAGGTTTGGGATGTGAAACGGTTCATGGATTGGAACCGCCCTGACGCCCGCGCTCCCCGTTTCGCCCCGGAACTTTCAGGGCGGCGGCCTCATCGGAAGGGCACCGCCGCCCCGCTGGACCGGCTGGGGCGGGCGTTGGTTTCCGTTGTGTTGAGGATGTAATAGATGCGCCGCTCGGTCAGACCATAGGTCTTGGCCAGGAGGCGCACCGGGGTTCCCCCGTCGTAAAGTTGCACGATCTCCCGATCCCGCAGCCGTCGCCGCACCCCGTCGGCCCGAGGAACTTCCAGCACCTCGCCGCCGAAGAGATGGCAAAACCGGCGCATCGCCTCCCAGCCCAGGCAGGCGGCCAAGGGGTGATCGGGTCGGGAGCGGCGGGGCACGCGCACCCGGGAGCCGGCGTAGTGGCGCACCAGGGCGGACACCGCCTCCAATCCCACCAACCCCGCCACCTCCTGCAACGAGCGGGGCAGCACGTCAAAATGGATCCCCAAGGCTTCGTCCATCGGTTTCACCCATTCCCGCATCATGGTTCGTCCTCCGCGAATCCTCGCGTTCCGCCCAGGACGCCGCTCCGCAACCGCAGGATGGCTTGGCGCAGGGTGAGCCGCCGCGCCGCCGCCCGTTCCGCCGCCCTTCCCCCGGGGCGTCGGGGGGCAGGGCCGCACCCGACGCAGCGTAAGAGGGAGAGGAGGACGGTGGGACGGACGCCGCCAGTCGGTAGGCCAGCGCCTGGAGATACACCAGACCCATGGCCTCCCCCTTCCCCCATCTTCTCTTCCCCATCCGCCATTGGATCCATCGATGAACGCGCCATCTCTCCCCCCTCTTCCCGCCGTTTCATTCCGCCGCTTCCTTTTCATCCAAAGGAATGGGATAGGCCTTGAGTTCGTACCAAAACCGATCCCGTTCCACCCGACGCACCCCCACCTGGGCCAGACGATCCTCCGTCCAGCGCCGCAGCGCCCCCCGATTCACCTCCACCCGCATCCGCAACCCCTCGCTCAGGCCCAGGCCGTGCAACCGGGCCGCCACCTCGTTCCACCCCTGACGCACCGGCTCCACCTCCCGCGCCCGGCGAAAACCCAGGCCGCCATGGGTCAGCGCCACGCTACGACGACCGGTGAACATCTCCGCCTTGCGGCTCAAGGCCAACGCCGCCAGGGATTGTTCCAAGCGCGCCATCTCCCGATTCAGGGGCTCGGCTTGCACCTCCTGGCGGCGGCGCGCCTCGGCCATGGTTTGCTGGAGCTCTTCCTCCAGCTCGCTCAAGCGTCGTCGAAGGTCGCTCAACCCGCGCAACAGCCGATCCGCCTCTTCCCAGGGGGGGTCATCCCCCGTCGTTTCCGGTATACTCCCCATGTTCGCCATTTTTGGTCTCCAATCCCGTGGTCTTCCAATTTCCGAACCGACCGATTTTTTCCGAACGCCCCGAACCGGTTGAACAGACGGGGAAAAGCAGAGTAGGATGGTCCGGGATGGCCGCTCGCCCGTTCGGAAATTTCCGGACATGTTCGGCGATTGCCGTTCGGAAGTCAAGAATCAACGCGCTATATCCGAACCTTGCCTGTGTGCAAGTTCGGAAATATGGGGAAAATGGATGGAGGATTCGGAATTTCATGGAGGAGTTCGGTTTACCGACTCTTCCCGGGATCAGATCGCGCCGGGGTTTGGCGAACGGCTGCGCCGCGCCATCGGTCACGAGCCGGAAAGCTCCTTTGGGACTCGGGTGGGCATCCCCAAGGCGACCCTGTCGGAAATTCTCAACGGGGTGAACACGCCCCGCACCCCGACCTTGTACAAAATCGCCCGCCACACCGACATCTCCCTCAACTGGTTGCTCACCGGCAAGGGGGCGGAGCGGGTGAGCCACGTCTCCCGGGCGGAGGAGAACGAGGAGCGGTATCTTTCCGACTTCACCCTGGTGCCGCGCTACGAGGTGACGGCGGCGGCGGGGCCGGGATTCCACGTGCGTAGCGAGCGAGTGGTGACCCGGTTGGCCTTCAAGACCAGTTGGGTCATGGGGGTCATGGGGTTGGATCCCGACCGGCTGGCCTTGGTGGGGGTGGAGGGGGACAGCATGGAACCCTCGCTCAAGGATGGGGATATCCTGTTGCTGGACATGAGGGATCAGCAGGTGCGCAACGACGCCATTTATGTGTTGCGACGGGAGGACGCCCTCATCGCCAAACGGCTGCAACGGGGGTACGATGGATCGGTGATCATCAAGAGCGACAATCCCGTCTATGAGCGGGAGGTGGTTCCCGAGGCCATGGCCGACTGTTTGCAGATCATCGGTCGAGTGGTGTGGGCCGGCAGGCGGTTGTAAAATTCCAACGTTTCCCCTCAACCCTCGACCCCGGTCCGCCCACGCCATGTTCCCGACCCTCGCCCCGCCCCGTCCGGCTTACTGGTTTCGCCTGTTGGTGGCCCGTTCCGACCTTCCGGCGGCCATTCGCGCCCTGGCGGCGTTGCGGGTGGTGGAGCTGGAAACCACGCCCCTGGCGGCCCGTCCCACCCTCTCCCCGACCCTGGCCGAGGGGTTGGCCCGGTATCGCCAATTTTCCGAACGCTATCGCGCCTTTTGGCCCGAACCTTCGCCCCACGCCCCCCGGGATTTTTGTCAGCCGGAGCCGGAAAACCGTCTCGCCGCCATTTTGGAAGCCCTGGAACAGTGGCGATTGCAAGCCGATCCTCTGATCGAGCAGTGGCGCTCCCTGAGCGCCCTGCGTTGGGAGCTTTCCCTCTATTCCGAACTGTTGGAAAGCCTGGGAGGGGGATCCCTGGACCTGCCCCGGCTGCGGGATGCCCCCGGGATGGCGTTGCAGACCGCGTTGTTGGCGCAACCGGCGGATCAGCCCTCGCCTCCCGAGGGGGAGGGGCGTTTGATGCGGCGCATTTCCGGTCCGCACCATCATTTTCTGGTGGTGGTGGGAACGCCGGAGGCCATCGCCGCCCTGGAAGAGGAGATGAACTCCGGGCGGCGGTTAATCATTCCCTCATGGCTCACCCAGGCGGGGGATGCTCAACTTCCTCGTTTGAAGGCGGAGGGGATTCACTGCCGGGGGGAGTTGGGGCGGGTGGAGGCGGAGCTGAATATTTTGGCCCAGCGGTGTGGTTTGGCGGAGCGGATTCGGGTGGCGGCGCGGTTGCAGTGGTTTTACGACACGGTGCGGGAGGCCCCCGCCAGCGACTCCCTGGCCTGGATCACCGGCTGGACCGCCGCTCCCACCCCCGAGGCGTTGGAAGAGCCCCTGGCCCAGGCGGGGGTGCGGGGGATCGTCGCCTTTGCTCCCGGAGGGGCGCTGCCCAATCCGCCGATGATTCAGAATAATCCTCGTTGGGCCGTTCCTTTTGAACTATTCCCCCGGTTGTTGGGAACGCCCGGGCGTTTCGAGGCGGACCCTTCGCCGCTGTTGGCGGGATTGGTTCCGCTGCTTTTTGGCTACATGTTCGGTGATGTGGGACAGGGAGCGGTGTTGGCGGCGGTGGGGTGGATGATGCGGCGGCGTTTCGCTCAGGCGTGGTTGCTGGTCGCCGGGGGGATTTCCGCCATGGGGTTTGGGTGGTTGTTCGGCAGCGTGTTTTGTCTGGAGGATTGGATCCCCGCCCTGTGGACCCATCCTTTGAGCCATCCCTTGATGATTCTGGGGGTTCCCCTGGGGTTGGGGGCGGGGGTGATTGGCGGCGGCATGGCCCTGGCGGGACTTCAGGCGGCGTGGCGCGGCGCGTGGCCCCGTTGGGTGGCCCACGAGGGGGGATGGGCGGTGATTTACGTCGGGCTGTTGATGGCCTTTCACGCCCCGCTACGGCCCCTGGCGGCGGTTTTGGCGACGGCGGGGGTGGCGGCCCTGATGTTCGGTCACGCCCGTCATGAGGGACTCAAGGGGGTGCTTGTCGCCTTGGGACATCTGCCAGAGACTTTATTGCAACTGGCGGTCAACACCCTCTCTTTCAGTCGGGTGGGAGCTTTTGCCCTGGCCCATGCCGGATTGGCTCAGGCGGTGGTCGCCCTGGCTCAATTGGCCGGGGAGGGGGTGGGATATGGGCTTACCCTCGTGATCGGCAATCTGCTCATTTTGCTATTGGAGGGGTTGGTGGTGGGGGTGCAGACCACTCGGTTGGTGTTGTTTGAATTTTTCATCCGTTTTTTGCGCGGCGAGGGGCGTTCTTTTCGGCCTCTTACCGCCCCGCCATTTTAGGCGTACATGGTTGTTCCAATGAGAAATTATGCATACTGGACAAGACGCGGACTCTTGAACCCGGATTGATCATTAGATATGAAGATTGCTTTTATAAGCTGAAAAAGGTGAAGGGGGGTATTGGGGGGACAGTTCCCTGTCCCCCCAAGGTCTTGATTTTGACTTTGTTTTTTAGGCGCGCTTTCAAGTGAAGCCGAAGCGTCTTCTGCTTCGGCGCAGCGCGCCCAATCGTTGCCGCAGGCAACCAGATTTTCACGGAACTCATCCCATGGTTGCGGAAACACCGAATTTTGGGAAATCCGACAAACATGCCCTTTGCATGGCAAACTTCCCTGACCTCCCGCTCTCGCCTCCTCCCGACCTGCTTTCTCTTTTCTGTTCTTTAAAGAAATTAAAAGATAGTAGAAACAGTAGTCGCCGCCCGAACCTGTGGAGCAAATGGGCATCCTTTTGAATCTGAATGATAATTTTTAATAAAAGACTGTGAGAAAGCGGCGGACGATCCCCCGGTCAACCTGGGGAGGAATCGGGAACATCCCCTCTCCCCACGATTTGTTCCACAATCCGCCCCGGTTTCCCACCCCCTTTTCACAGCCCCCGCGCCCCCCCATGGGGATGATCTTTCCTCCAAGCGAGGCGGTGAGGGGCTTTCCTCCATCTTCCGGGTGTGGATGAGGCACCCGCCAATCCCTCCCCCCTGTCAAGGAGACGCCGCATCGGCCGCCGTGGCATCTTGTTGAGGTGGGGCGCTTGCCTTATCTTGGGCGGAGCGGGGATGAAGCTTGGGGAAGATCGCGCCGCCAAGGTAGGTTTTCGTGGAAAAGTAGAGTTCCATGTAAGAAGTGGGGTTCCGTGGGAAAATAGGGTTCCATGGAAAAGTAGGGTTCCGTGAAAATCTGGTCGCCTTCGGCGACTAATGGGCGCGCTGCGCCGAAGCAAAAAGCGCTTCGGCTTCTCTTGAAAGCGCGCCTAAAAAACTGCAAAGTCAAAAGCGAAAGTCAAAAGCGAAAGTCAAAACCGTAGGGCTCTGCCCTACAACCCGCCAGGGCAATGATTGCCCTGGACCCGCAGTCGCAAAAGCGAGAGTGCTGAAATAGTTACAGCACCACTCAAAACGCCAGGACATTCCGCCGCGAAGACGGAACAACACCCTGGACTCACGGACGCAATCATTGAGGGGGACGGAATCCATGGGCGATCGTTGGATCCTGCAACGTCTTTTTATTTTAGTGGCGGGGCTCTTTCTCGCCGTCCTGCCCTGGCCTGCCCAGTCGGCCAACAGCCTGGACGTAGTGCTGGTGCTGGACAACTCCGGCAGCATGAAAAAAAACGACCCGGAACGACTCACCCGCACCGCCACCCTCTGGCTCACCCGCAACCTGCCGCCGGACGCCCGCTTTGGACTGGTGATTTTTGACAAGGAGGCGCGGGTCGTCCTCCCCCTGGCCCCGGCGGACGACCAAACGCCGACGGCGGTGGAATCCAGCCTGAGCCAATTGAATTACAAGGGTGCCCTGACCAACACCCCGGCGGCCCTGGAAAAGGCCCTCTACGAACACAAGGTCCACGGTCGGGGAGAGGCCATGCGGGCGGTGCTGCTGCTCACCGACGGCATGGTGGATACCGGCGACAAGAAAAAGGACGAACAAGTCACCCAATGGATGAAGGAGTCCCTGGCGGAAGACGCCGCCCGGGTAGGGGTGAAAATTTACGGCGTAGCCCTTTCGGAACAGGCGGATTTCATGCTGCTCCAGGGCCTTGGCCAACGCAGCCAGGGGGATTACTACCGAGTGCTGCAACCCCAGGACATCCAGGGGGTCTTTGAACGGGTGCTGAACGCCCTCAAGCCCGCGCCATCGCCTCCTCCTCCTCCTCCTCCCGCCCCCGTCGCCCAGGTGGAACCCCCTCCGCCCCCCAAGATGGAACTTCCGCCGGAACCCAAGGCGGAACCCGTCCCGGCGGTCAAGGTTCCTGAACCCGCTCCCGTCGCCCCTCCCGTCGCCCCTCCCGTCGCCCCTCCGGTGGAGGCCCAAGGCGACCGCCTGCTGTGGATGGGGATCATCGGCGGCGTGGGGGTGTTGGGCGTGGTGGGGCTGCTGCTGTGGATCGTCAAGGGCAAGCGTCGGAAGGAAGAAGAGGTGGAGGAGCAACGGCTGCGGGAGTTGCAACGCCAGGCGGAAGCCCGCAAGGCGGCCCCGGCGGCTCCTCACGCGACGGGCGACTTGGCCCCGCCGCTCACCCGGAGTTCCGCCGCCGCCCTGTCGCCGCCCTCGGCGATGCCGCCCCCCTCTCACACCATTGCCGCTGCTCCGCCCCTGCCCGAAGTCTATTTGCGGGATCTTTCCGGGATCACGGGACGGGACTCCCACGCCCTGGGCAAGGCGGAAATCCAGGTGGGCCGGGTGGGAGATCTGCAAAACGAAACGGTGCAATGCCTGGTGATTCGCGATGCGGCCATGAGCCGTCATCACGCGGTCATCCGCTTCCACGACGGGGCGTTCCACCTGTCGGACCGGGGGAGCGGCAACGGCACGTTTTACCAAGGACAAAGGCTGGAGAGCAACGAGGAGCGGGCGTTGCGCCACGGCGACCGCATCGCCTTCGGATCGTTTGAGTTTGAAATTTACCAGCCGCAAGAGGAGGAGGAGGGGGCGACGGTGATCGTTCGGGGTCCCAGCCCGATGCGGCCCCCGGCCCCCCTCCCGCCCCGGACCTCTCCTCCCACGCCGACCCCCGCGCCGACCCCGGAACCGACGCCGGAGCCGACCCCCGAACCGACGCCGGAGCCGAAGCTTGATCTGTTGATGCTGGATGAGTCCCCCGAGGAGATAGAGGAGGAGGATTCTGAGGGAGAGAGAACCTTCATCGACGCCGCTCCGGAGGCGTTCCAAGGGGAGCCTCGGTGGGAGAGCGCCGCCACGCCCTCGTCCCTTTCCGGCGCTCCCGCCGCTCCCGCTTGGCCGGAAGCTTGGCTGCGGGATGGCGACAAGGTCAGCGGCGAGGAGTGGAATCCCATCGCCACGCCGGTGGTTCACATCGGTCGGCAGCGCCAGGAGGAGGGGGCGGAAGCCCGCTCCCTGGTCTTGTTGTTGGATGGCATCAGCCGTAAGCACGCCCGTCTGGAAGTGCGGGACGGCACCTTCCATTTCATCGACCTGGGCAGTGGCAACGGAACCTACGTCAACGGCGAACGGTTGGCCGGCGAAACCGTGCTGCGCCACGGGGATCGCATCCGACTGCATCACACCGTACTGGAGTTTGTCTGCCCGGCCCTGCAAACGCCGCCGCCCTTGATGGAAGAAGAAGAGGAGGAGCGCACCGCCCTGGCCGGGTCCTTCCAGACCCGCGCCATGCCCATCGCTCCCCCCATCGAGGAGGAAGAGGAGGAGCGCACCGCCCTGGCCGGGGCTTTTCGTTCTCCCGTCGCGCCGCTGCTGCCAGTGGAGGAGGAGGATGAAGAGGATCGCACGGCCTTCGTGCGTCCGGTTTCTCCCCGCTCGTCGGCTCCGTCGGCCCCCGTCGCGCCGCCGCTGCCAGCGGAGGAGGATGAAGAGGATCGCACGGCCTTCGTGCGTCCGGTTTCTCCCCGCTCG